>CAYQDT010000506.1:0-4059 GCA_964416225.1 uncultured bacterium | reverse complement strand
ATTCCGGAGGGGCGCTTTGCGCGGAGCTGCTCCAAAGGCGTGTCACACGGCAGGAGCTCGCAGTAAACATGGCATTCCCGGACGCGGCGCGCGATCAGCTGGCTGTACTGCGCGCCGAAATCCAGGACGAGAACGTTTTGAGTGGGCGTAGGCTGCATAAGTCGTGGTTAAGCGTAGCACGGGGCTGCGTGGACGGGTCAGAAAACGCACGGCCGGAGTGTATCGGCGGCACGCGCCGCGCGCGCGGACTCCTTCACGTCATGGACGCGGACCGCGCGTACGCCCTGCGAGATTCCCCAGCAGAGGGTTGCCAGTGAGCCCTCTAGCCGGTCCGCCGGCTCTCCGCCGCCCTGGAGGCGCCCCACACTGCTCTTCCGGGAGGTGCCCAGCAGAACGGGGAGTCCCACGGAGGTGTATTCCCGGAGCCGCCGGAGCAGCTCGAGGTTCTGCGCATAGGTCTTTCCGAACCCGAAGCCGGGATCGATCCAGACCTGGTGCCTCTGGACTCCCCGGTCCACGGCTGCGGAAAGCCGGCACCGAAGCCAGCGGAGCGTGTCGGCCACCACGTCTTCATACACCGGCCGGCCCGCGTCGTCGTACTCCGTCGAATACGTCTCTTCCGTGGGCTTCCGCCGCTGATGCATCAGCACGAGGGCGGCCTCCGGATGCGCGGCGACCGCGTCGGCGATGGCGGGATCGTGAGTCAGCCCGCTCACGTCGTTGATCATGTCGGCGCCGGCTTCGAGACAGGCGCGTGCGACCTCCGCCTTGCGGGTATCCACGGAAAGCCGAACTCCGGAGCGGGCGCGCAGCCGCTCCACCACCGGGAGCACGCGCCGCAGCTCCTCGTGGACGGGCACGTCCACCGCTCCGGGCCGCGACGATTCCCCGCCCACGTCGATGATCCCGGCGCCATCCTCCGCCATTTGGAGCGCCCGCTCCACCGCGGCGTCGACGCTGAGCCAATGGCCGCCGTCGCTGAAGCTGTCCGGCGTGACGTTGAGAATGCCCATCACCAGCGTGGGCGGCGGCGGACCGCCGGCTCCGAAGAACGCCGCCAGGGCGGAGGCGGCTTCCGGGCCCGCCGGCGCCGGAAGGTGCCGGGCCGCCTCCTGGAGTACGGAGGCCGGGCCCTGCACGAGGAGACGTCCCCCGGAAGCCCGCGCCCCGCGGATCAGGGTCGGTCCGAGCGTGCCTGACAGAGCTTCGCAGAGCTGCCGCACGTCCGGGACGCCCTCCACGAGCAGTCCATAGGCACCCACAGCCGGGATTGCCGCCGCGCCGAGGAACCGGGCCGCCGCCGCGAAGCTCTGGGAATGGTCGCAGGAGAAGACCCGCGCGTTGCACTGCGGATCAAGGGCGGCGTGCGGAGGACCGGTGCGGTCGAGTTCCTCTCGGCGTGCAGCCACCGTTGCCCGTCCGGCTAGTGGTAGAAGACCGGCCGGCTGGCCGGCTCGCAGGCACTGAGCCCGTCAAAATCGAGCGACTGCAGGGCGGAGAAGCCCATGTCGCTCATGAAAAAGCCTCGCTCGCGCGCTGCGGTCACCGCGTCACGGCGAAGCTTCGCGCGAAACACAATGTCCTCGGACGCCAGGAGCACGATCTGGCGAATGGCATGGTTGTCGATCGCCTCGACCGCTTGCCGGGCCTCATCCGCCATCTCGGAGTCCGGCGAGAGGTCGGTCACCCGGGTGAATTCGCCCACCGCCTCGCGGAGCATCCCCTGCTGCTGGAACAGCACGGCCTTCTTGAAGTGGTGCGACGCGTCTAGCGGGCTCAGTGTCACCATCTGATCCGCCATCCGAAGCGCTTCGTTGACGCGCCCCTGCTGCAGGTATGCCACGCCCAGCACGTCCCGCGCGGAGAGGCTCTTCGTGTTGTGACGCAGGAGCCGCTGCGCGTAGTGGATCGCCTGGTCCGGATCGCCCGACTCCAGCATCATCTCCGCCGCGGCTTCCAGGAGCATCTTGTGACCCGGCTGGAGCCGGAGCCCCTTCTCCACCACCCGAACGGCCTCTTCGAACCGATGAGCTTCCCGCAGCAGGACGCTCAGACTGTGGTGGTAATCCGCGTTATCCGGCGTGAGCTGCAGGGCCCGCGTCATGGACCGGATCGCGTCCTCATACCGGCCGGCACGCCCCAGCGCTATGGCCAGCTCCGTATGCGCGGGAGCGTATGCCGAATCACACTGGACCGCCTTCCGGCAGGCCGCGATTGCCTCCTCCAGCGCGTCTTCTTGCAGAAAGAAGAACCCGAGAGCCTTATGGGCCGGCGCGCTCTCCGGATGCACGCGAACGGCTTCTTCCAGCGCCCGCCGCGCCTCGTCCCGGCGCCCCCGCATGCCCAGGATGTAGGAGAGCTCGCAGAGCGCCTCGACATTCGTCGGCTCCAGCGCCAGGACCTGATGCACTTCGTCCAGCGCGCGGTCCAGGAAGCCCTGCTGCACGTAGCAGTAACAGAGGCCCATGCGCGCCCGCACCACCAGCGGATTCGGATCATCCGGGGAGGCCAGTTCCGAGCCGTGCGGCTTCCGCACGCGGGCCGATGCAAGCCGGCTGAACTGGAGGGCGGCGTCTTCCGTCTCTCCTCGCTGGAGGTGGTCCTGGGCGGTGTTATACAGCCGCCACAAGGTTTTCAGGGACAGACGGGGGGGATGCATGGAAGATGGATGCGGCCGGGTACGGCGCGAAGATCGCGGGCGAAGCACGCTCCTATCACACATATAACACGGTCGGTGTGGCCTGTCAAACGAGCCGCCACGTGGCCAGGAAGCCGCTTGGCGGGCAGGAAGGCACGCGGGTGGTTTGCCCTCTCTTGACAGGCAGGAAGATGCCTCCCTATAATGGTCGGGCCTATATCTGGCGGGCCCCATCCTTTGTCTCGCGTGCACCGCGGGCGGGCTGCTGGAGCGCCATCCTCAGGCGGGGCGCGGGCGAGCACCGGTCCCACTCCGTCGATCGTCGACCCGCGGGCCGGATGCGAGCAGCTGGCCGATCATCCCCGACATCACCTTCCATGGACGAGCCAATCGACGCGCTGCCTCGCACCGACGTAGACCTGGAGACGGAGCTGGAAGCGCTCCGTGAATTTGTGGTCCGCAGCGGTCCGGTGGTCATGAACCACCGCCTCTTCGTGGACGTGGATGAGTTCGAGGGCCGCCTCGATCAGATCATCGGGATTCTCCCGAAGGAAATCCGGCGCGCCAAGCGGATCTGCAAGGAAGAGCAGCGGCTGCTCCAGGACGCCAAGGACGAGGCCCGCCGCCTTCTGGACGAGGCGCGCGCCGAGGCGGAGCAGATTGTGTCCGCGTCTCGCGAGGAAGCGGAGCGCCTGGTGGAAGCCAGCGCGATCCGCCAGCGCGCTCTCGAGCAGTCCGAGGCCACCCTGGCGCACGCCGAGGAAACCGCCCGCCAGATTCGCGAGAAGTCGTATGCGTATGCACAGCAGGTAATCGGCAACGTCGTCGATTCGCTCCACCGCCTGACCCAGTCCGTGGAAGGAGACCGGGCGCAGCTGGAGCAGAACCGCCCGGATGCGTGAGGCCGCAACTTCGGATTAGGCCGGGTCTCCGGCGAGGAACGATAGAGGAGAGGTGAGGCGCAGGCCTCCCTCTCCTTTTTGGCGCCAGGGTGCGGCAGCGGCCGGAGGTCGAGCGGCGGTCGCGGCCGACACCCGGCGGATGGAGCTTCGGTCGTGCGTATCCTCGTGCTGAACTGCGGCAGCTCCTCCGTAAAGCTGCGCCTCGCCGACTCGGACACCGGGGAGTGGTTCGTGCGGGGAAGCGTGGAGCGGATCGGCGCTCCGGACAGCCGCGGCCGGATCGAGCGCCCCGGGGAATCGCCCCGGGCAGAGAGCGTCCAGGCGCCGGAGTTTGGCGCTGCAATCCGCTGGCTCGAGCGGGCCCTGGCTCCGGACGAGCGGCCGAAGGCGGTGGGGCACCGGGTGGTTCACGGTGGCGAGCGGTATATCCGGCCGGTGCTGGTGGACGACCGCGTGCTCGCGGAGCTGGAAGCCATCTCCTACCTGGCTCCCCTCCACAACCCGCAGAGCCTCGAAGGA
>CAYQDT010000505.1:2839-4059 GCA_964416225.1 uncultured bacterium | reverse complement strand
GGTCAGGCGCGCCATCACGGTCCCGAGCCCCAATCCGACGAGCCCCCCCACCGTCCCGATCACGGCCGCCTCGGAGAGGATCATCCGCGCAATCCCGCGGCGCTCCATGCCCAGCGAGCGGAGGATGCCGATTTCCCGCCGGCGCCGGACCACCGCGCTGGATACCGCGTTGAAGATCAGGAACAGCGCGACAAAGAGCGCGATGAACGAGAGGGCGGTCAGGTTCAGCGCGAAGGCGCCGACCATGTTCTCCACCTGCTGGGTCCGGTCTCCCGGCTGGGCCGCCCGCACGCCGGAGGGGAGCAAGCGGGCGAGACGGCTGAGGACGGTTTCCCGCTGCTCGGGCCGGACGATCAGGTCCACCCGGTCCAGCCGCCCAAAGCGCCGGAAGACCTCCTGCGCCGTGGCAATATCGACGACGACTACGTTGCCGCCGAGCGCCTGCTGGAGCTCTTCGGAGGTGATGATGAGCCGCACGTTCAGGCGCTGCGGCACGCCCCCGGCAAGCACGGTGATCGGGTCGCCCAGCTTCAGGCCGTGGCGCCGCGCCAGGAGCTGCGTAATGGCGGCGCCACGCGGGTCGGCGAGGAACCCCGCTCCTCCCGGTGTGCCCCGCTGCCGCGGCGGTTCCCACCGGGCAAACGGCCGCTCGGAGAAGGGGTCAATTCCCAGGATCAGCAGCGTCTCGTCATAGCCCCCGTGATCGGTCTGGACCGGAGCGCCCGTCGGCGGGTGTCCACCGACGGCCGCGCGGGCGTAGGCCTGAACGACCGGCGCGGCCGCATCGACGCCGGACAGCGCCCGCACCCGCGGATAGAGCCGCTCATCGAATCCGCCCGTGTCCGAAACCACCTGGAGGTTCGCCTTTCCGGCCACCGAGTCCACGGTCTGCGCGAACGCCGCCATCGCGGTGTGGTTTGCGAGCCGGATACTCACGAAGACCGCCACTCCCAGCGCCACCCCCAGCAGCGTGAGGAGCGTGCGACCTCCATCCCCTACCAGGTGGCGGAGCGAGATCCAGCGCCAGACCGCGCTCACGCGACCGGCTCGTCGCGGACCACCCGGCCGTCGCGCAGCTCGACGAGGCGGTCGGCAATGGTGGCTGCTTCCAGGCTGTGGGTAACCAGCACCACGCTGGCCCCGTGCCGCTCCCCAAGGCTTCGGAGCAGGGTAAGGACCTGGTCGGCCGTGCGAGAGTCCAGGTTCCCGGTCGGCTCGTC
>CAYQDT010000505.1:0-2829 GCA_964416225.1 uncultured bacterium | reverse complement strand
GCGAGGAGCAGCACCGGGTCGCGGATTAGCGCGCGGGCCAGCGCGGTCCGCTGCATCTCGCCGCCGGAAAGGGTGTGCGGCCACGCCTCCCGCCGGTGGGATAGGGAAACTTCCTCGAGGAGCGCGTCAGCGCGCCGCAGCACGTCTCGCTCCGGCTGCCCGGCCAGGAGCGCGGGAAGCGCCACGTTCTCGCGCACGGAGAGCGTCGGGAGGAGGTTGAAGAACTGGTAGACGATCCCCAGCCGGTCGCGGCGGAGGCGGGTGAGCTGGTCGTCCGTCAGCCGGCTCAGCTCCTGCTCTCCGATCCAGATTTCGCCGGAGGTCGCGTGATCGACGCCGGCCAGCAGGTTCAGCAGCGTGCTCTTCCCCGAGCCGCTCCTCCCCACCATCGCGACGAGCTCTCGGGGCGCGATCTCCAGCGAGATCCCATCCACGGCCCGCACCCGCTGCTCTCCGAGAGAGAATTCCCTGACGAGATCCACCAGCCGTACGGCCGGTCCCGGCGGGGACGGGGTCGGTGCGCTCGGGGGCTGGCGGGCGGAAAGCGTCATAGGCGGCTGGAAGGCGGGGCGGCGAGGGCGCTACATCATCCTATCCAATGGATCGCGCGTTCGGATTGCCATCCGGCCCGATTCCGCTTTTCCTGCGGATGCGCCCGTCGCTGCGCGGGACGCATGCGCAAAGAGCCCGCAGCGTGAAGGCTGCGGGCTCCGGGCCGGGCGGGATGCCGGACGGCGCGGGGATCAGTACTTCGGCATCTTCGGATCGACTTCGTCGGACCAGCGCAGGGTGCCGCCCGGCAGGTTCCGGACGGTGGCGAAGCCCTTTTCCCGCAGGAACTGCGCGGCCTGCGCGCTGCGGCCGCCCGACCGGCAGTACACCACGATCTCCGTATTCCCGGGCAGCTCCACGTATCGCTGCGCCAGCTCCGGAAGCGGAATGAGCGTCGCCCCTTCGATCCGGGTGATCGCCCATTCCTCCGGATTGCGGACGTCGAGCAGGAACGGCC
This sequence comes from uncultured bacterium, assembly GCA_964416225.1. Lineage (GTDB taxonomy): Bacteria > Armatimonadota > SYMT01 > SYMT01 > SYMT01 > CAYQDT01. Next base: position 1,820 of record CAYQDT010000505.1, on the reverse strand, counting down.
GGTTGCCGTTCTTCAGCCGCTCCGCCAGCTCGGAAGGCTGGATGTCGCTGTCCGCCAGTACGGCGGAGAGGTCCACGTCCGGCCGGATGCCGCAGAACTCGTTGTAGTCCACGAGCTCGTGAATGGTGCGGTTGGGGCCGCAGATCGGACACTCCGGGTCCTTCCGCAGCTTCAGCTCGCGGAACTTCATCTTCAGCGCGTCGAACAGCATCAGCCGGCCGAAGAGCGGCTCGCCGATCCCCATGATCAGCTTGACCGCCTCGTTGGCCTGGATGCAGCCGATGATTCCCGGCAGGATCCCGAGCACGCCTCCCTCGGCGCAGCTCGGAACCATCCCCGGCGGCGGCGGCTCCGGATAGAGGCAGCGATAGCACGGTCCGTGCTCCGCCCAGAAAACGGACGCCTGCCCCTCGAAGCGGAAGATGGAGCCGTAAACGTTCGGCTTGCCCAACAGCACGCAGGCGTCGTTCACCAGGTAGCGGGTCGGGAAGTTGTCCGTCCCGTCGATGACGAGGTCGTAGTTCCGGATGATCTCCAGCGCGTTCTCCGAGCTGAGCATCCCCTCGTGGAGCTCCACATTCACAAACGGGTTGATCTCCTTGATCCGGTCCCGCGCAGAGTGGAGCTTCGGCCGTCCCACGTCGCTGCTGCCGTGGATGATCTGGCGCTGGAGGTTGCTGTAGTCCACCACGTCGAAATCGACGAGCCCCAGCGTTCCGACGCCCGCCGCCGCCAGGTACATGCCCAGGGGCGCGCCCAGCCCGCCGGTGCCGATCAGGAGGACCCGCGCCGATTTCAGCCGTTTCTGCCCCTCCATGCCGACCTCCGGCATGATGAGGTGCCGGCCATAGCGGAGCACCTCCTCGTTGCTGAACTGAATTTCCGGGCCGGGATTCGGAATGAGGGAAACGGTTTCGTGTTCTGACATCGTGGTGTCCTCACCGTTCGGGCCTGCGGAGACCCGGGGCATACGTCTTGCGGGCTCGAGCGACTGCGCTGGGGCGACGGGAGGCCATCCGCACCGGAAAGGGTGTCCACGGCTCACCGGAGCGGCGCGGGTCGTCCGAGCGCGGCTTGGGCGCCCTAGCGGGGCTCCATCCCCAGCCGGGTGATCAGAAACTGACGCCACACACTGCGCGCCAGGCGCGTGGGGCTGAAGCTGACGCCCACCAGGAACGGGTGGCGAAAGTCCGCGACCGCCAGAGCAGCCAGCGCTTCGCCGCGCAGCTCTATCTTACTACCGTCGGTTGCTCCCAGTCCCAATTCGCGGCAGGCATTCAGAATCAGGTTATCCGCGTCCGGCGGGCGAATCAGGCCGGACAGCACGGTGTCCACCGCCGCGGGATCCGCGCCGACGACGAGCGCGCCGAGCGGCCGCGGGTCGCCGTTCTGAGGTCCATCGCGCTCCATCGCCACCACGGCATCCGCAATGTTCAGCTCCGGAGCCACCGTATAACCGAACGCCGCCACCAGCCGCGCGAAGTGGGCGTCCCGCACCCCGCGGGAGAAGTGGTACCAGGCCTTTCGCTTCCCCGGCATGCAGCCGTAGAGGTTCTTCACCGCACCGGTGAAGCCGAGCTGCCGGTGGGCTTTCAGCTTGGGGAGATTGATCACCACATCCGCTTCGTGGACCGCGCGGTCGACCTTGAACGCGGGGAGGACCTCCGGCCGCGCACTCGGGACGCTCACCGGAGCGACGAACTCGACGAGCGGAGCCCCGTACTTGCGAGCCACGGGCGCGATCCCGCATCCTTCCGCCACCTTCGCCACCCAGTTGAAGGCGGGCGAATCCCCCACCCGCGGCCGGGCACCCAGGTCCG
>CAYQDT010000504.1:0-4059 GCA_964416225.1 uncultured bacterium | reverse complement strand
TCTGCGGCCGCGATGTCCGCTCTGCCGCGGCCATCAACTCGACGGCCCGCCGCCACTCTTCATTCGTGGTCGCCAGGAACCCCTTCGGCTCCCGTCCCGGGACGATGAGCTTCGCCAGCCAGCCGGCGACAAGCCCCACGATAATCCAGGCCAGAATACCCATGGACACTCCTTCCGAGAATCTATCGTCTCCGGACGCGGCCCGCTCCTAGATGGAGGTGCGCCGCCCCGTGAACATACCCACCACAAAGAGCACCGCGGCCGCCACCAGGAACAGGTGGATCAGGCCGCCGAACAGGTGCAAGACCAGACCGGCGATCCAGAACGCAACCAGTACCGCGGCGATGCTCATCAACAGACCCATGCTTCACCCCTCGACGGCGACGTGCCGTCCTGGCCCGTTTTACCCGGGGCATGCGTCGCCAAACGTACGGCACCCGGCATGGCTTCGCCGCCACGAGCCGGTCAACCAGGCCCTGCACTGGACGACAAGCCACGCGAGTGGGTACGCTTGAGAGACCACGGCGGAAAGGAGTTCGGGATGGCCGGCGATTGGCAGCGGTATACGGAGTATCTCTATCGGAATGACGCTCTCGGGATGTCGGTCGACATCAGCCGGATGGCGTTTCCGGACGATTACTTCGCGCGGATGGAGCCGCAAATGGCCGACGCGTTCCGCGCGATGGCGGAGTTGGAGCGCGGCGCGACCGCAAACCCGGACGAGGGGCGGCAGGTCGGCCACTACTGGCTGCGCGATCCCGAGCTCACCCCCACGCCGGAGCTGCGCCGGGAGATCGAGGAGGCCGATGCGGCGGTCCGGGCGTTTGCGGCGGACATCCACACCGGAAGGATCGCGCCGGCGGCCGGCGGGCAGTGGGAGAACCTCCTCCTGATCGGGATCGGCGGCTCGGCACTCGGCCCGCAGTTCCTCGCGGACGCGCTCGGCTCGACCCACCAGCCGCTGCGCCCGTTCTTCCTGGACAACACCGATCCGGACGGGTTCCAGCGCGTCTTCGCGGAGATCGGCGCGGGCCTCTCCCGCACGCTGACGGTGGTTACTTCCAAGTCCGGCGGCACGAAGGAGACCCGCAACGGTATGGTGGCGGCGGAGGCGGCATACCGGCGCGCAGGCCTGGAGTTCTCCCGCCACGCCGTCGCGATCACCGGCGCGTGCAGCGAGCTGGACCGTCACGCGCTGGAGAACCACTGGCTCCGTCGATTTCCCATGTGGGATTGGGTCGGCGGGCGCACCTCGATCTTCTCGGCGGTCGGGCTCCTCCCGGCGGCACTCCTGGGCTTTGACACCGGGGCACTGCTGGAGGGAGCGCGCGCGATGGATGGCGCCACCCGCGTGGCGGATGCACGCCGGAACCCTGCCGCCCTGCTCGCCCTGATGTGGCACCACGCCGGAGGTGGCCACGGGGAGAAAGATATGGTCGTCCTCCCCTACAAGGACCGGCTCGGCCTCTTTGCCCGCTACCTCCAGCAGCTTGTCATGGAATCTCTGGGCAAAGCCCGGGACCTCCAGGGCCGGGAGGTCCACCAGGGGATCGTGGTCTACGGAAACAAGGGGAGCACGGACCAGCATGCGTACGTGCAGCAGCTCCGGGAAGGCGCGAACAACTTCTTCGTGACGTTCATCGAGGTGCTCCGGGACAGTGAGGAGCCGCCGGTGGAAGTCGAGCCCGGTGTGACGAGCGGGGACTACCTCCACGGCTTTTTGCTCGGGACCCGGGAGGCGCTCACCGAAGCCGGTCGTGAATCGCTGACCATCACGCTGGAGCGGGTCGACGCCTCCTTTGTGGGGAAGCTGATAGCTCTATTCGACCGGGCGGTTGGGTACTACGCCAGCCTCGTTGGGATCAACGCCTATCACCAGCCCGGAGTCGAGGCGGGGAAGAAGGCGGCGCAGCATGTCATCACCATTCAGGGACGGCTCCTGGAAGCGCTCCGCGGCGCGGCCGCGCCGCTGACCGCGCAGGAAGCGGCGGAGCGGGCGGGGATTGCGGACGAGGTGGAGACGGCCGCCCACGTGCTCCAGCACCTGGCCGCGAACGCGGGCCGCGGCGTGACCTGCGATCCAGGCTCGCGCCCGGAAGCGGACCGCTTCTCGCTTGCGGGGGCGGTTCCGGCCGGCGCGTGACTCCCGGCCTGTCCTCCCTTTGTGGGACGGCGGCTGAATGCGAGAGGAACCCGATGCGGAACGTCGTGCGGATCGCTGCGCTGGGCGCGCTGCTGCTGGGCGCGGCCGCGGCCGCGCGTGGCGGCGGGGGGCCCGGCGGGACACCTCCACCGGACTCCCACCTCCGCGTCGACGCGAACCGGGTACTGAACCGGAACTCGCCGTGGATGTACGGCTCCTGCATCGAGGACGTCAACCACGAGATTTACGGCGGCCTCTACTCACAGATGCTCTTCGGAGAGAGCTTTGAGGAGCCGCCGTCCGCGTCACCCGCTGCGGGGTGGTCGCGCTTCGGCGGCGACTGGCGCGTCGAGGACGGTATCTGCAGGGTAGCCGCAGACTTCGGGGCAAAGCTGGTCCGGGATTCGCCGGCTTTGCAGGACGGCATGGTTGCCTGTGACGTCCGGTTCGACGAGCCGGGCGGGGATAACGTGGGGCTCATTCTTCGCGTGGCGGACCCACGCCCCGGCGCCGACTCCTGGACGGGGTATGAGATCAGCCTGAGCCTCCTGCGCCAGGCGGTGATCCTGGGCCGCCACCGGAACAACTGGGAGCCGCTCCGCACCGCCGCGCTGCCCATCGCGGGCGGGCGCTGGTACCGGCTTCAGGTGACCATGGACGGCCCGGTGCTGCGGATCGCCGTGGACGGCCGCCCCGTGCTCGACTTCACTGACCGGGAAGCACCTCTGCCCGCCGGACGCGTCGGTCTCCGCACCTGGGGCTCCGCCGCCTCGTTTCGCGGTCTCACTGTCGATACCGGCCGCCGGCACCTGCGGGACACCTTTCCGGCCCCCACGGCGCAGGCCGGCAGCGGTACCGTGAGCGGGATGTGGGACGGCTTCCAAACCGCCGGTGCGCGAGCGCAATTCACGTGGGATGACCGCGAGCCGTTCAATACACGCCACTCGCAGCGGATTGAGCTCTCCGGAGAGGGGACGGGCGTGCGGAAGGCGGGCGTGGCGAACCGCGGGCTGAACCGCTGGGGGTTGACGGTCCGCCGGGGACACCGGTATCTCGGCTCCGTCTACCTCCGCGGTGCGGGCTACCACGGGGCGGTGACCGTGGCCCTTCAGAGCGCGGACGGCTCCCGCACCTATGCAACCCGGCGCCTTGCCGGAATTGGCCCCGGCTGGCGGCGTCACCCGTTCACTCTCCGCTCCGAAGCCACCGATACGAATGCCCGCTTCGCCGTCTGGATCGATGCGCCCGGCGCCGTGTGGGTCGACCAGGCCGTCCTCATGCCGTCGGGGAGCGAGCGGTTCCGCGGCCTGCCGGTGCGCGCGGAGATCGGCGACGCCCTGGTGCGGGAGGGGCTGACCTTCCTCCGCTATGGCGGGACGATGGTCAACGCGCCGGAATACCGCTGGAAGAAGATGATCGGCGACCCCGATCGCCGGCCGCAGTACCGGGGGCACTGGTACCCGTATTCCACGAACGGGTTCGGCATCGAGGAGTTCCTCCGGTTCTGCGAAGCGGCCCATTTCGAACCGGTCTTCGCGATCAACATCGAAGAAACCGACCAGGACGCAGCGGACCTCGTTGAGTACCTGAACGGGCCCGTCACCTCCGCCTGGGGCCGCCGGCGGGCCGAAAACGGGCACGAGAAGCCGTACGGGGTTCGGTACATCGAGATCGGCAACGAAGAGGGCCTGGACGGAAGCGCCGCCTGGTATGAGCGGTACCGCGAGAGGTTCCGGCACCTCTACGCCGCGATGCACCCGGTGGATCCCAACCTTCAGCTCGTCATCGCGGCATGGTGGAAGCCGGAGGAGCCGCTGGTCAGGCGGATCTTCGAGGAGGCGAACGGGAAGGCGGCGCTCTGGGACGTTCACGTGGGCGGCGATGGCTTACGCGACGGGCAGGAAGCCGATCGGGTC
>CAYQDT010000503.1:0-4061 GCA_964416225.1 uncultured bacterium | reverse complement strand
GTTGGCCTCCAGGCTCCGGATCACCGCGTCGACGCCCTTGAGGTCTTGCAGGTCGACCCGCTGAACCTCATCCAGGTCCACATTGCTGCTCATGTGGTTGGAGCGGAGGAAGTCGATGTACCGCTCCGTGTCCAGCCCCCGCGCATCGCCCCACTTCGCCCGGCGCAGCCAGACACACGACAGCTCCAGCTGGCGCACGTCCAGGTGCGGCGCGAACCGGAAGATCCGGCCATAGTCGAGGCGGGCCGCCTGCGACCGCGACAGGTAGGCGCGGCAGATAAAGGCGTAATCCTCCGCGGTAAGCTCTTCGATGCCGAAGGTGAAGCCCCGATTCCAGAGCGGTTCGGCGGTCAGCCCCCCGGCGCCGCAGATGAGCCGCTTGCCGGAGTGGATGGTGTAGGCCGTGGCCGCGGTGATCCCGGCGTTCAGATAGCCGCTCCGCGGATAGGCCGCCGAACAGTAGCCGCCGTTGACCACGCTGGTGATCAGGTGCAGGTCGTCCACGATCACGGTGTCGTGGCTCGCCAGGGCGTCGAAGAGGAGCCGCGTGAACGTCTCTTCCAGCGCCAGCGGGTGCTGGCCGTGCATGTCTTCCACAAACTCCCGGATGGTCAGGAACTGCCCGCCCACCACCTCGTGGAGCGCCCGGAGGAGGGTCGTCTTGCCCATCCCGTCGCCCGCGTTCAGGCAGAGAATGTTCGCGACGGCGTGCCCCTCCAGCAGCTTCCGGAACGCCGCTCGCTGTGCCGGACAGAGCCGGGCCGCCGCTTTTCGCGCTGTTTCCATGACCGGATCCGCTCCTCTCATCCGCCGGCTGCCTCACGTGGCGGCCAGGAGCAGCTTGGTGTCTCGGAGTGAGAAGACCTTCATTGTATTCATCGCTCCGTGTCTGGAGCCCTGAAACATGGCGCGGCGGGTGCCGGCCGGGAGTGGTGGCCGGGACGCCGGACCCGGGTCCCGCGGGAGGCGGGAGATCGGCGGAGGCGGGACGACCAGCCCCCGCGGGTCGGTGAGGAGCGCCGCCGGCGGGAGCGCCGCCGTGGAGCACCCGTCAGCGAATGAAGTACCCCGAGACGCGCCAGCGGCCGTCCGTATCGCGCATCGGCGTCACGGTCTCCACTCCCGCTCGCTTGTGCGTGAAGCTGGTCGCGAACTGCAGCACCGCGTACTCCCCGTCCGGCGCGCCGGGAAGCTCCGTCGCCCGCTGCTCGCTCTGCAGATCCCGGCTCACCACGGCGCCCAGCGGCCCGCGGGCGGCAGCCACCTGCCGGGTCCAGTCCGCCGGGGTGACGGCGGCGCGGAAGAGGCTGGCGGCTTCGTTCCAGCTCTCCGTGTAGCGGCCGGCGTCCACCAGCTCGAGCCAGTACCGCGCCACCTGCTCCGGCTCCTCGGCGATCGAGGCGGGGGTTGACATCAGGAGGTCTCCTTGGGTGTCGTGGGCCGCGTTTCCCCGCCCGGCTGCTCCCGGACCCGGTCGACCCAGAGCCCGGCCATGTCCCGGACATCCACATCCGTGCTGGCGAGGCCTTCCGGCACGAGCTGCCGTAACAGCTCGACCGCTCCGATCTCGTCGAGCAGCTCGAGCAGCCGGCCGTATTCCCAGAAATCGGCGAGGCACAGCTCCTCGCGGCCGATCCGCTCGATCGACCGGAGCACCCACGCCCGCGGCAGGGCCGCCACGCGCCGGCGTCCTTCCCGGATGTACGGAACGTAGGCCGGCGCGCAGGCCTGATAGACCGCCGCGCGCAGCTCGCTGATCAACGCCGGATCGTCCATGACTCGCGCCCGCTCGAGGGAAAAGCGGCAACCATCCACTCACCGTCTCTAAAGTTCCCATTTCGGGCGATCCCGATCCTCTATATGGGGGTGGGGATTACCTGCACGCCCGAAGGGGGAGGGACGCAGAGCGGGCGCCTGCGCTCGGCCGACGACCCGGCGGAACGGCTGCGCGCCGGAAAGCAGAACGGCACCACCGGGCCGCGCACCAGCTTCGGGTTCGACGGCACCGCCTCCGTGCTGGAGCTGGACGCCAGCGGCGCGGTCCTCTCCCGCCACGGGGCGGATGCGTTCGGCGGCAGGCCGGCACGGCGCCGGCGGTTCGCTGCGCCCGCGGGGCGCCTCGGGTGAGCGGGGGCGCGGTCGGGCGCGGCTCCGCCTATCCCTGCAGCGAGCCCAGGGTCGCCCGGAGGGCGGCCATCTCACGCTCGAGCTCCGCGAGGAGGCGCGGCGCGTCCCGGAGGTTCGCCTGCTCCCCCGCCTCCTCGACCCGCAGCACCGCGGCCACGGCGCGCCGCGCGGCGAAGTTGCTCACGGAGCCCTTCAGCGCGTGCGTGATCCCTTGCACCGCTGCCGCGTCGCCCCGCTCCACCGCGGCCCGCAGGTCGGCCAGCTGGCGCGGGTAGTCGTGGAGGAAGAGATCGACCAGCTCGCCGAGGAGCTGCCGGTCTCCCTGGACGCGGCACAGCAGCGCCTCCCGGTCCACCACCGGCAGCGCGTCCGGACGGGGCGGCGCTTCATCCGGAACCGGCGCGGAAGGGGGGGCATCCGGAGCGACCGTGCCCGCGGCCTCCTCGATCGCCTCGAACAGGGTCCCCGCCTGGATCGGCTTGGAGACGTAGCCGTCCATGCCGGCCTCGAGGCAACGCTCCCGGTCTCCCTTCATCGCGTGCGCCGTCATCGCGATGATCGGCAGGCGGCGGGCGCCCGTCCGGCGCTCCCGCTCGCGGAGGGCGGCGGCGACCTCGAAGCCGCTCATCTCCGGCATCTGCACATCCATCAGCGCGAGGTCGAAGGGGCCCCGTTCCACGGCCGCGAGCGCCTCGCGGCCGGTGCCGGCCACCGTCACCGAGTGGCCCCACTTTTCCAGAATGCGGACGGCGAGCTTCTGGTTCACGGGATGGTCCTCGGCGAGCAGGATCCGGAGGCGCCGGCGCGGCACGCGCTCGGGGGAGGCGCCGGGCCTCGGGACCTGCTCCCGCGCCGGCTGCACGCAGAGGGCGGTGAGGAGGGCGTCCAGCAGCGCCGACTGCCGGATCGGCTTAGTGAGCGAGGCGGAGACGCCGCTTTCCCGGCAGCGCGCGCCATCGGCTGGTCGCCCGGCGGAGCAGAGCAGCAGCAGCGGCGTGGCGGCCAGCGCCGGGCGGGCGCGGATCTGCCCGGCCAGCGCAAAGCCGTCCATCTCGGGCATGAGCGCGTCCAGCAGCACCAGCTCGAACGGACGGCCGGCCGCGGCCGCGGCATCCAGCCGGTCGAGAGCCTCCGCTCCGCTCTCCACCGCCGCGGGCCGCATGCCCCAGCGCGTCAGCAGCTCCTGCAGGATGTGGCGGTTGGTCTCGTTGTCATCCACCACCAGGACCGCGCGCCCGCGGAGCGTGACCGGCTGCGGCGCGGCGGCGGCGGCCGCGCCGGCCTGACGCACTAGGCGGGCGGTGAAGTGGAAGGTGCTGCCCTTTCCGGGCTCGCTCTCCACCCCGATACTCCCGCCCATGATCCGGACGAGCCGCTGCGAGATCGCGAGACCCAGCCCCGTCCCCCCGTACCGGCGGGTCGTGGAGGCGTCCGCCTGGGAGAACGCCTCGAAGATCATGCGCTGCTTGTCCGGCGGGATACCGATCCCGTGGTCCACCACGCTGAACCGGAGCCACGCCTCCGCATCGTCCGCCGCCGGCTCCGCTTCGAGCGGCGGCTCCGCGGGCTCGACCCGGATCACCACCTCGCCCCGATCCGTGAACTTGATGGCGTTTCCCACCAGGTTCACCAGCACCTGGCGCAGCCGGCCGGGGTCTCCGATCAGGGCGTCCGGCACCTCCGGGGAGATATCGCACAGCAGCTCGAGGCCCTTCTGGGACGCGCGAATGGCCAGGGTGTCCGCCATGTCGCCCAACGCGTCGCGGAGCTGGAACGGGATCGCCTCCAGGTCCAGGCGCCCGGCCTCAATCTTGGAGAAGTCGAGGATGTCGTTGATGATGGTCAGGAGCGCGTCCGCGGAGCTCTTCACCAGCAGCAGATATTCCCGCTGCTCGTCGGTGAGCTCCGTGTCCAGGGCCAGCTCCGTCATGCCG
>CAYQDT010000502.1:0-4064 GCA_964416225.1 uncultured bacterium | reverse complement strand
CAGCTCCGCCTCCAGGTCGATCCCGCTGGAAAGCATGCGGCGGGCATCCCGCGCGAGGGAGTGCGCGGTTCGATCCGCCTCCGCCGCGGCGCGGATCGGCGGCGGCAGCTCCACACCGAGCACCTGCTGGGTGAGGAGCAGTCCCAGGTGTAACGCCCGCCGGCCGCCCATTGCCCGCGCCCGCGCCGTCGCGGCCTCCCAGTCCAGCTCCGGGTACCGCCGGAGCAGTGCGGCAACATCGCAGAGGAGGCCCAGCTGGCACCACCAGTGCCGCGCGCCGTGGATGCAGAGGATCAGGAGAAGGTCCTCGGGCGGAGGGCAGCGGACCGGCGTACCGGCCAGCATGTGCTGCCCCTGGCGCGCCCAGAACTCCTCCGTCTCCAGCGGCCAGGCCAGCTTCCCCGGCGAGAGCCGCCAGTGGAGCTCCACGCGCAGCCCCCGGCGCGCATCCTCGTAACCGTAGTGGTGGCCGCTGGCCATCCCGTATGCCCGGTGCCGCCACGCCGGCCAGTGTGCGAATTCATTCCGGAAGCCCAGATCCTCTAGGAGCCGGCAGGCAGCCGCCAGGTCTCTCGGCCGGACCAACAGGTCGAGATCGTTGGACGGGCGGAGCGCGAGGTTTTGGTGGAGCGCCTGCGCGAGCACGGGGCCCTTCACCGGGAGGACGGGGATCTTGCGCCCCTCGAAGAGTTGGGCCAACCGGATCAGCTCCTGGGTAAGCTGCAGATTCCGCCCGACCGCAATCGCACAGTTCCGGCGCAGCCCATCGATCACCGCCTGCGGCGCGGGATAACCGTCGTTGGCCAGACAGTGCAGTGCCAGGGGCGCAACCTTGTGGGCCAGCGCCAGCCGCTGAAAGGCGTGCCAGTCGATTGCCGACGGAAGGGATGCGTCGGGCGCGCCGGTGAAGTACTGCCGGAGAAGACCGGTGAGAAGCGTCTCCGTATGGCTGTTCCCCGCGACTTCGGTACGCATGAAACCGTATTCCTCACTCACCGCGTGGGGGTGCGCCGCACCGCTTCGCCAGCGCACGGCGACGGGGAAGCGCGCCAGCGGGGAACGGCCGCTTCGGTCCTGGCGTCGTGATCGACACGTGGTAGGTGCCCGGCCGCGGGGACGCGTGCAACGGCTCGCCGTGCCGACCGCTCAACCGGCAGGGCGGGGCTCCTCCGGGGATTACTCCGCGCCCGTGCTCGCCGGGATTTTCCACGAACAGGTCGCCCCGGGCGGAGAGAGGGGCGAGGCCCGCGGTTCAGGGGCGACCGCTCACTCCGTCTCGCCGCTCCAGTCGCAGAGGGCCTCGACGTAAGCCGCGGAGCCGTCCCGCATCCAGCCGTCAAGCTGGGCCTGCTCCTTCAGCTGCTGCCCCCGGAAGCGGGAGACCGCGGCATAGCGGCACCGGAGCTCCGGAAGCGCCGTCATGTCTCCCCACAGCTTTTCGAACTGCATCACCGGGAAGACGTCTTCCTGCCCGTAGCCCCACCGCCGCTTCACGTCCTTGAGGGTGACGTACGTGGGGATCCGGCCGGCTACCGTCCGGACCGCCGCCGTGACCCGCGGCTCGTCCCGGAGCGTGTCCCGGTCCAGACCGAAGGTGCGGAGGAGCGCATCGATGCTGACCCAGGTGGTCATGGAGTTGTAGTAGGTCAGCGCAAACTCCGCTTCTTCCCGCGGCATCGCCAGCCCCTCGACCAGGCGGAGCCGCCCGTCGACCCGCGCCAGGCCCCCACCCCGGTCTTCGAGGCGACGGGACAGGACCTCCACGGTCAGGTCGGCGTTATCGAGCAGGTGGTAGCCGAGCAGGCCCGGGTCCAGGTCCGCACCCAGGGTATCGATGTTGTGGATCATCAGGTAGCGGAGCGCCGGGGAGCGCTCGAGCAGGCGCGCCAGGACGCCGTTTTTCAGCAGGTTCGGGATCTCGTACCAGTGGCCCACCGGATGCAGGCACTGGCTCGGAACGTTGTCCGTGTAGTCCGTTGCCTCGCCGCAGCTCCGCGCCCAGTCCAGGAGCGCGGCCCGCTGGCTGTCCCGCATCTTTTGCGCCTGCTCGTCCAGGAGCTGCTGGGGCAGCTCCTCCCAGGAGAAGCGGAGATCCCGCACCGTCGGCACCAGCCGCAGGCCGATGGTCCGCCCCGGGGAGAGGTGGATGTCGCGGGCTCCCGGCTCGCCGAGAGCCCCGGCGAGATACTCCTGGATCGGTGCGTGTGTCAGATGACCGGTGGTGAAGACATGCGGAATTGCGGAGTGGAAGGCGCGGCTTACCCGGCGGGTCTTGGCCAGGTGAACGTCGATGAAGTTCCGGTAGCGGCCGCCCAGCCGGGCGAAGGGGTGGAGCGCTTTCACGACCCCCGCGCCCTGGGTCCAGCGGCTTCCCGCGCCCGCCGCCAGGGAGACCACAGCCACCTCGCCGCGCGCCAGTGCCTCGGCGCCCGCGGCGCGCATCTCGGCCGTGATCCGCGCCGCGGGGAAGACGTCACCCGGCTCCACGTCGCGCAAGTCGCTGGAGACCGGGAGCCGGTTCTGCGCAAGCCCGATGCGCCCGCTCTTCAAGGCGGACCGGATCTGCTCGTGCTGCAGGGGATCGAAGCCGCCGGCTTCCAGGAGCTGGCCGAGCTCGAGCGCGCGGCCAGCGTCCGCCGACGCCCGGGGAAGCAGGTGGTCCAGCAGCTTGGGCACGCTGGCGCCCAGCTCCGGCCGGGACCGGCAGGCGGCGCCGAAGTAGTCGAGCTCCGCACGGCGAGAGGTCGGCAGCGCCCGCGGGTCCAGCCGGACGAGCCGGGGAACCGTCATGGTGTAATAGTCCGGCGGGAGCGGGGCGCTCCGTGCATCCAGGAGCGAGGCATACGTGCCGCGCTCATTGATGGCGAAGTCGTACACCACCGGCTCCATCGCGAACGGGAGCGCGTGCTGAAGCCGGCGGCGGGCATCGGACATTAGCTGCTGGAGGCGCTCCTGCGCCTCGGCTTTCCGCTCCGGGGCAAAGATGAACCCCATCCCCCCGCCGGACATGCCGCCCAGCATCCAGAACCCCCAGAAATCCGCCCCGAACTCCGCACGCACCTGCTCGATGAGCGTCTCGGTGTACTGATTGTTTGCCCACGGCACAATGGTCTGGATCGGTCCCGTGAAGTTGCGCGTCGTGGCCGCGCCGATCCCGGCGACATCTCCTTGCCGGAGGTTGTCCAGGATGCCGTCCAGCAGGCGCAGCGCGTCACCCCGCGCCCTCCAGGCGCTCTCGGAGCGCAGGAGGTACTTCTCCGTGACCATCTCCAGGATCGGTCCAACGTTCTGGGCCATGCCGCCGTGGACCAGCACCAGGCTGTCCTGGAGCTTCTGGCGGGTCGCCGCGGACGCTTCGCTTTCGTCCAGCAGGTGGTGCGTCGGGAGCAGGCAGCCGCGGCTGGTCCCGTACTCCACGTCGCCCGGGGCGGCGGCTTTCCCCTGGATCAGCTTGATGCCGGGCCAGACCCCTCCGGAGTCCTGCCAGCCCCCGCCGGAGCCCGCCAGCCACTCTCCAAGGATGGCCCGCGCCGCCACGGTCCGACGCTCCGCTTCGTCGAGGGCGCCTTCACAGCGGTGAATCTGTCCCGTGGCGCGCATGCAGGCGCTGATCAGGGCGGCCAGCAGGTTTGTGGAGACGGCCAGCCGGGAGCCCTTCGGAATCCCGTTCACGTTGCTGATGAGCTCGATACCCCGGCCGGGTCCCACAAGCCGGGCCAGGAGATCGGACAGCTCCTGCTCGGATCCCTCGATGCCCAGGGGAACGAGCCCCGACGCGATCAGCGCCGCCTTCAGCAGTCCGAGATAATCCCGCGCGAAGTCGAACACTTCTCCGAGAGAGGTGATATCCGCCGCGGCGCCGAGATCGACGCTCGCCAGGCGGAGCACCGGCTCCTCGATGACGCGGAAATAGGCCTCGACCGGGGGACGCGGGGCAGCATCCCGGCCTCGGACCGCCAGGTCGATCGAGATGTTGAGCACCCGGGCTCCCTCGGGATAATCCATCCCCAGGAAGAAGATGTCGCTCCAGGCGCTGTGGGTGAGGTCCATCCGGACCGGAGTCG
>CAYQDT010000501.1:0-4064 GCA_964416225.1 uncultured bacterium | reverse complement strand
GTAGCCGGTGCAGCGGTGGTGGAAGTGAACGGTCGCGTTCGGCTCGCGGGCGAGGGCGTCGAGCAACTGTACGTTCAGCCCGCTCCGGCCGACGGAGCGGATCACCTCGTCCGGCGTGCGGCCGTAGGGGACGAGCGCGCCGGGGCCGGAGACCGGGGCCTTCCCGAGCCGGGTCCGTTCAGGCACCGAACACCAGCGGGGGCCGGGGATCACTTGAATCCCCGGCCCCCGCTGTGCGTGTTCAATCTCCGGTCGGCTCAGGAAGTCAGCGAGTACTCGCGCGCGGCTTCGTCCCGGAGCAGCACGCTGGAGAGCGCCCGGTTCAGCGTGGCGAGCACGTCCGACTCTCCGTGGCAGCGCGGAATGCAGAGGTCCGCACCCGACTTCCAGCACCGCGCCAGCTCCTCCTGCGAGGAGCCCTCGGTGAGTAGAATGACGGTAATATCCCGCGTGTGCGGCTTGGCGCGAAGAGCCTCCAGTACGAGGTGTCCATCCAGAATGGGCAGCTCTCCGGCCGCCACCACCACGTCCGGTAAGAGCTCATGCGCCAACAGTAGCGCGGACGCGCCATTGTCTGACACGTGAATGTCAAACTCCCGCTGCGGAAGCCGCTGTGCCAGGCGCTGGGCGCGCTGCACGTCGCCATCAACTATTAGTAAACGGCCACGTCGATGTGCCATGGACGTCTCATCCGAATCCTGAACTGCGGAATGCATATTGCCAACTCTACTCCCTCGTCTGCTGTTGGACGCCCGAGATGCCGTTTAGGTTCTCTTTAGCTGCCTTTTCTTCCGGTGAATTGCGTCACAGCCGCGCCGGCCGTGCGCCCTGATGGCCGGAGACAAGGAAATCGCCGCCGGATTGCAACCCCGCGGCCGCAGCCCACGGCGGCATCGTCCGGCCCGGTGCCGCAGCACGCACCGTTTGCGGCGCTCCGGCCGGGGGTACCGCCGCGTCCCGGCGCGTGCTTGACACCCCTTCCCGCGCGGGGAGAGAATAGAGAAGTCCGATTCCTTCTCAGGAGCGGACGCCGTGGAGGAGTATCCGGCTTTGGGGATTTAAGCCGCACAGTCCGACCCGCCAGCCATCCGGCGCCTGCGAACGGCACGTCCGGCACGGACGCCCCACGCCTCCAGGACCCGGTTTCCGGCCATCCCGCCGCCTCCCCCTCCGGCCTTCCGGCCACTCACGCAGCGAAGACCATGAGCAAACCCAACTATCGCGACACCCTGAACCTGCCTCAAGACATCCTGCCGATGCGCGCCAACCTCCCGCAGCGGGAGCCGGAGTTTCAGCGGTTCTGGGAGGCGGCGGGGATCTACGGGAAATCGGTGGAGCGGGAGGCGCCGCGGGGTCTGTTCATCCTGCACGACGGCCCGCCCTACTCCAACGGCGACCTGCACATGGGCCACGCGATCAACAAGGTCTTGAAGGACTTCATCACGCGGCACCGGACCATGCAGGGCTTCAGCGCGCCGTACGTGCCCGGCTGGGACAACCACGGAATGCCCATCGAATACACCGTGTCCCAGGCGGCGCGGGAGCAGGGAGAGAAGCTGGAGCGGGTGGAGCTGCGGCGGCGGTGCCGCGCCTATGCGGAGAAGTACGTCGGGATCCAGCGCGAGCAGTTCCGGCGGCTCGGGGTTCGCGGGGACTGGGAGCATCCGTACCTCACGATGTCTCACGACTTCGAGGCCCGCATCGTCGAAGTGTTCGCGGAGCTCGTGGAGAAAGGCTACATCTACCGCGGCGCCAAGCCGGTCCTCTGGTGCCCCTACGACGAGACGGCACTGGCCGAAGCGGAAGTCGAGTACGAGGAGAAGACCTCGCCCTCGATCTACGTCCGCTTTCCGCTGGCCGCCGATCCGGCCGGCGTGATGCCGGCGGATGCCGAGAACTACACAATCATCTGGACGACCACGCCCTGGACCATCCCGGCGAACCTCGCGGTGGCATATAACCCGAACACCGACTATGTGGTGGTCCGGCGGGAAGGCGCGAATTATCTCCTGGCGGAGGGGCTGCTGAGCTCCGTGATGGGGGCCCTCGGCTGGACCGACTTCGAGATCCTCTCCCGCCACAGCGGCCGGGAGCTGGAAGGGATGGCGTTTCGCCACCCGCTCCATGCGCTGGATCCGGCCATGGACCGCCTCTCACCGGTTGTCTTCGCGGACTATGTGACGCTGGATGCCGGAACCGGCGTGGTGCATACCGCACCCGGTCACGGCCAGGAGGACTTCCTGACGGGCCAGAAATATGGGCTCGGAGTGCTTTCTCCCGTCGACGCGGCCGGCCGGTTTACGGCGGAAGCGGGAGCTTTCCAGGGGAAGGCGATCCGCCCGACAGCGGCCGGAAAGCTCGGCGAGGCGGACGCGGCGGTGCTGTCGGCACTCAACGACGCCGGAAACCTGCTCCAGCGCGTTTCCTATAAGCACAACTACCCGCACTGCTGGCGCTGCCACGGCCCGCTGATCTTCCGGAACACCGCCCAGTGGTTCATGGACATCGACCACCCGCTCGGGGACGGTGAGACGCACCGCACGCGCTGCCTGGAGCAGATCCGGAACCACGTGGACTGGATCCCCGCCGAGAGTGTGAACCGCATCGAGGCGATGGTCCAGGGGCGGCCGGACTGGTGCCTCTCTCGGCAGCGCGCGTGGGGCGTCGGGATCCCGATCTTCTACTGCGGCGACTGCGACGGCGCAATCCACACCCGCGAGAGCCTGGACGCCGCGATCCGGCTGGTGCGGGAACAGAGCTCCGACGCCTGGTTCACGGTGCCGGCGGAGAAGATCTTGCCCGAAGGCTTCACCTGCCCGCACTGCGCGGGCTCCGGGCCGTTCCGCAAGGAGCTGGATGTCCTGGAGGTCTGGTTCGACTCCGGCTCGACCTGGAGCGCCGTCCTGGAGCAGCGGCCGGAGCTCCGGTATCCGGCGGACCTCTACCTGGAAGGCTCCGATCAGCACCGCGGATGGTTCAACAGCTCCCTGATGGTCTCCGTCGGTGCCCGGGGCATCGCCCCGTACCGGGGCGTGGTCAGCCACGGCTTCGTGCTGGATGAGCATGGCGAGAAGATGTCCAAGAGCAAGGGGAACGTCGTCTCTCCGCTCGACGAGATCGAGAAGAGCGGCGCCGACATCCTGCGGCTCTGGGTCTCCAGTGTCGACTACTTCGACGACGTGCGGGTAGGGCCCGCCATCCTGGAGCACGTGCGGAACGTCTTCCTGCGCGTGCGGAACACGCTGCGCTTTCTCGTCGGCAACCTGGCGGATTTTGATCCCACGCGGGACTGGGTGGAAGAGGCGGAGCGTGAGGAGATTGATCGGTTCGCGCTGCACCGCCTGCACGAGGTCCTCGCGGGCTGCAACGCCGCGTATGACGCGTTTCTCTACCATGATGTCTTCCACCAGGTGCAGAACTACTGCGCCGTGGATCTCGGCGGCTTCTATCTGGACGTGATCAAGGACCGCCTCTACTGCTCCCGGCCCGATAGTCCCGCCCGCCGGAGCGGCCAGTCCACGCTCTATCAGATCGCGGACCACCTGGTGCGGCTCCTGGCGCCGATCCTGGTTCACGTTTCGGAAGAGGTGTGGCAGGCGCTGCCCGGGGCGAAGGAGCGGCATGAGAGCGTACACCTGGCCCGCTTCCCGGATGCCCACGCGCTCTGGAAGAACGACGCGCTTGCAGAGAGTTGGAAGCGGCTCCGCGAGGTGCGCGACCGGGTGAACGCCGCCATCGAGCCGCTCAAGCCGAAGACGAAGAACGATACCGGATTCGTCTTGAAGACGAGCTCGGAAGCGCATGTCACGCTCACCGGTGGCCCCGACTGGTATCCCCTGCTGACCCGGTATGCGGAGCAGCTTCCGGCCATTCTCATGGTCCCGGTGGTGGCGATCCGGCGAGCGGACACGGACGGGCTGGAAGTCCGGGTCGAGCGGGCCGAAGGTCCCCGCTGTGAGCGCTGCTGGCTGGTTCTGCCCACGGTCGGGACCGTTCCGCAGCATCCCGACCTCTGTGCTCGCTGTGCCGGGGCGCTTGGCTAGCAGGCGGCGGACCAGGCGGGC
>CAYQDT010000500.1:0-4077 GCA_964416225.1 uncultured bacterium | reverse complement strand
CCGTGCTGAAGGTGGCTCGGCGCGCGTCCCGGCGCTGGGCGGGGATCGATCCGGCGGACAAGCTGCGGGCGCTCCACGAAGAACGACCGCCGCAGATGCGGTGGGCCTACCTGACCCCGCTGCCCGCGCCCCTCTCCGCCCTCGGTCTGGCGCCGCGGGAGGGCGAACCGCAGGACCCATCGCCGCCAGCGAGACAGTTTGCGCGGGGAAAGGGCCGCGCCGGCACGGGACCGGCTCCCGCGGCGCCCCTCATCACCGGCGTCATCCTGGCACGGAACGAGGAGCAGCGCCTGGAAGGCGCCCTCCGCTGCCTCCGCGGCTGGACGGACCAGCAGATCGTGGTGGACGACGGGTCAACGGACGGCACCGCGGAGCTTGCCCGGCGGCTGGGCGCGGAGGTCATCCCGACCGGACGGACGGGCAGCGGCGGGGGCAACTTCGACGCGCTGCGGAACCTGGCGGTGGCGCGGGCGCGGGGCGCGTGGCTCTACTTCCTGGACGCGGACGAGCGGGTCCCGCCGCGGCTGGCGGAGCTGTTGACGCGGCTGCTTGCGGAGCGCGGGGCAGAGCTCGACGCGGTGATGATCCCGTTCCGGCACCATTTCTGCGGACAGTGGATGCGCCACTCGGGATGGTTTCCGGGCTGGACGCGCCCCCAGCTCCTCAAGAAGGGCCGCTTCGTCATCAACGAGCGGCTGCACGGAGGCATGGGGGTGGAGGGGCCGGGGCTTCGGCTTCCGCCGGAGGATCCCTCCCTGATGGTGGACCATTTCTCTTACGACCACCTCCACCAGTACCTCGCCAAGGTGAACTTCTACACCGACGCGGAAGCCGAGAACCTGGACGCGGATGGAGCCGCGGACACGTGGGAAGCGCAGCTGGCCTCCTTTGTCCAGGACTGGGCGGCCTATTATGGGGCGGTGAGGTGGGTTGGGGTGGTGGGGTGCTTTGTGGTGGTGTGGGGGGGGTTTTTTGTGGGGGGACGGGGAGACCAGGACGGGATGCACGGGTTCGTCCTCGCCTTCCTGGCGGGCGCGTACCGGCTGTTGTCCCGGAGCAAGCTGCGCGAGCGGCGCCAGCGGCGCGGCACTGCCGAAGCGCCCGCTGGAGCGCCCGCGCCGGCCTCCACCCTGGAGCTCCTGCGCTTCATGGCGCGGGTGCACCGCGAGGGAGCGGCGGCCTACCTCAACTCCCCGTCCGGCCCGTCGAGGTGCACCCCGGCAGCCAGCGACGAGCAGCCGGCAGCGGATTCCGCCCTGCACCGGCTCCTCGACCAGATCAACCGGGAGTCGGACGCGGAGGCAGAGCGGCTGGAGGGGATCGGCGCTCCCCATTCCTGGCAGGCGCAGCTGAGCGCCTTCTCCCAGGTATGGCAGCGCTCCTACCAGGACGAGCAGAGCGCTCCCGCCGAAGAGCGGCTGGCCCGCTCCTTTCTCCCCGCCTTCGGCGCGTTCCTCGCCCATGCCAAGCTCTGGGAGAGGCGCAAAGACGGGCCGGGGGGAGCGGCCGAGCCGGTCCCGGCGGGGCTACGCGAGATGCTCGAGCAGATGGCGCTTGTCTACCTGGCGGAGGCGCCGGTGGGGGAGCATGCGGCGGCGGGCGCTGCGGATCAGGCCCACGCAGACGGAGCGGCGGTCGACAGCTCCCGCGACGGCTGCGGCCCCGCACGGTCCGGGGCCGGAAGCCGGGCCGTGTTGGTGCAGAGCGCGACCGGGGACCATCTGGAGCTGCTGGAGCTGGCGCGGGAGCGCCACGCGGCGTACGCCCGCCGCCACGGAATGGACTACGTCTGCCGTCGGGGCCCGCAGCAGGAAGGGCGCAGCGGCCACTGGGACAAGGTGGCGGTGCTGCTGGACCTCCTCGCGAACACAGACTACCAGGAGATCTTCTGGGTGGACGCCGACGCCTTGATCGTCGATCTGGCGCGGGACCTGCGTGCCGCGCTGCCTCCGGGCTACTGGCTGGGGATGGTCCAGCACCGGGTGCCGGAGGCCATGGGCGACGGTCGGCCGGGGGAGCCGTACTTCAACAACGGGGTGATCTGCCTGCGCCGCACTCCGCAAGCGCTCGCCTTCCTGGAGGAGTGCTGGCGCGCGTGGCCGGTCTACAGTGCCTGGGAAGATAACGAGGCGTTCATCCGGGTCCTCCAGCGGCAGCCGGAGCGGTGGCGGGGCGTCTTCGTGCTGGCGGACGAGTGGAACAGCACGGTGCGGATGAACGAAACGGAGCGTCCCGCCATCGTCGCCTGGCACGGCTACGGCGGCGCGGCGGACCGGCGCGCGGCGATGGCCGGCGCGCTCCAGCGCCTGGAAGCCGCGGAGCGGGACGCCGCGCGGGCACGGCTGCCCGACCGGCCGCTGGCCAACCCGCTCCCGCTCGACCCCGTGCCGCCGGTGGACCTATCGGCGCCTTTCGGCCGGCCGCTCCGGGTGCGCCTGGAGGGCGACCAGACGCTCCTCTCCAGCCTGGCGCTGGTCAACCGCGAGCTTGGCGCGCGGCTGCTCGCGCCGGGGGACGTGGAACTGTCGGTGATCGAGC
Source organism: uncultured bacterium (assembly GCA_964416225.1). GTDB lineage: Bacteria > Armatimonadota > SYMT01 > SYMT01 > SYMT01 > CAYQDT01. Next base: position 1,539 of record CAYQDT010000500.1, on the reverse strand, counting down.
ATCCCGGGCCCTGGAACGACGTGGCCGCCGGCGACGATCCGCTGCTCCAGGCGCTCTTCAAGCGTCTCGGCGCCGAACTCTCCGGACCGCGGGACGTCACTATCCGGCACCACTTCCCGCCGAACTGGGAGCGGCCGGCGGAGGGGAAGCTGGTGGTGATCCAGCCCTGGGAGTGGAGCCGCCTGCCGGCGGCGTGGGTCGGGGCGGCGCAGCAGGCGGACGAAGTGTGGGCCTACTCCCGGTTCGTCCGGGACATCTACGTGCGCAGCGGGGTCCCCGCTGAAAAAGTGCGCGTCGTGCCGCTGGGCGTGCGGCCGGAGGGGTTCACGCCGGAAGGGGAGCACTTCCCCCTTCCCACGCAGAAGGCCGTCCGGTTCCTCTTCGTCGGCGGCGCCATCCCCCGCAAAGGCGCGGACCTGCTCCTGCAGGCGTTTCTCCGCGCCTTCGGGCCGGACGACGACGTGTGCCTGGTCGTGAAGGACATGGGCACCCGCAGCTTCTACCGCGGGCAGACCCTGGGGGAGGCGTTCCGGCGACTGGCGGGCGACCCGCGGGCGCCAGAGGTCCACTACCTGGACCAGGACCTGTCGGAGGCGCAGCTGGCGGCGCTCTACCGCGCCTGCACCTGCGTCGTGGCGCCGTACCGGGCGGAAGGTTTCTGCCTGGCCCCGCTGGAAGGCATGGCCTGCGGACTTCCCGTGATCGTGACGGCGGGGGGGCCGACCGAGGACTATCTGGACGACAGCATGGCGCTGCGGGTGCCGTCGCGCAAAGTCACGGCCCCCGGCAAATGCACGGGCCCGGCCGCGTGCGACCGGGATCCGCTCGAGCTGGAGCCGGATTTGGACGCGCTCGTCGACGCGCTGCGGTGGGTGCGGGATCACCCGGAGGAGAGCGGGGAGCGCGGAGCGGCCGGCAGCCGGCAGGTGCGGGCGGGATGGACCTGGGACCGCACGGCCGCCGTCGCGCGGGAGCGGCTGCTGGCGCTGACCACGGCCGCAGTCCCGGCGGAGGAAGCGGAGGCCCGTCCCTGGCGAGCTCCGACCGGGCCCCGGGGCCGCGGAACGGGCGCGGGGGAACGGGAGGCCGCCCCGCCGAGGGCGCCGCGCCCGCGCGCGCCCGAGCTGTCCCTCTGCCTGATCGCCAGAGACGAGGAAGCCCGTCTCCGCGCCTGTCTCGAGAGTATTGGCCCCTACGTAGAGGAAATGATTGTCGTCGATACGGGCTCGTCCGACGCCACCCGGGAGATCGCCCGCGCCTGCGGGGCGCGCGTCTTCGAAATGCGGTGGCCCGACAGCTTCGCGGCGGCCCGGAACGCGAGCCTCCGCCTCGCCCGGGGGCGCTGGATCTTCTGGATGGACGCGGACGACGTGATCAGCCCCGAATGCGGCGCGGGACTGCGAGAGCTGGTCCGCAGCCGCCCGGAGCGGGACGCCGCGTTCCAGATCCAGGTGCGCATCCCGCCCGGCCCCGGGGAGTACAGTCCCACGCTGGTAGTTCATGTCAAACTCTTTCCTAACCGGCCCGACCTCCGCTTCG
>CAYQDT010000499.1:0-4078 GCA_964416225.1 uncultured bacterium | reverse complement strand
AAGATCCGGGTCACCGGCATCCCGATCCGTGCGAACACCGCCCTGCTGCGGCAGCGCGAGGCCCTGCGGGAAAAGTGGGCGCTGAAGCCCGGGATGCCGACCGTCCTGGTGATGACCGGCGCGCAGGGGATGATGCGGCGCCCGTGGCGGCTGTTCAACACGATTGCGGCGCGGCCGGTCCAGGGCTTCTTCCTCTGCGGGAAAGACAAGGCGCTGGTGACGCGCCTCAACCTGCGCGCGCACAAGTATCCCCACTTCCGGATCCTGCCGTTCGTGCGGATCGTACCGGAGCTGATGTGCGTCTCGGACGTGCTCATCACCAAGGCGGGAGGGCTCACCACCTCCGAGGCCCTCGCGATGGAGCTGCCGATGATCATCTTCCATCCCATCCCCGGCCAGGAGTATGCGAACCGGGATTACCTGATTCGAGCGGGCGCCGCGCTGGCCGCGGACCACACGCGCGACCTCGGCGCGGCGCTCGACCTGCTCTGCGAGCATCCGGAGAAGCTGGCGCAGATGCGGGAGGCGATCCAGGCGATCCGGCGCCCGAACGCGGCGGAAGATGCCTGCCTGGAGACGCTGCGGCTGTTGAGTGAGAGGTCGCGGTGGACCAAAACCTAGCCCCCTCCCGGAAGAGTCTCTTTTTCCGGCTGGCCTCCATCGTCTTCTTCGGCGAGCTCGCCCACGGGATGCTGCTGTACGGCATCGTCCCCAACGTGGCGAACAAGCATTTTCCGGGCACCTTCCTCTTTCTCAACGTGCTGCCCGTCACGGCCGTGGAGCTGGCCGGCTACTGCCTGGCCGCCTATGTGCTGGCGGAGCTGCTCTTCAAGCTCCCGGCCGGCCACTGGGTGGACCACCGGGGCCCGGACCTCCCGCTGAAGGTGGGCCTGGCCGCCTCGCTGGCCACCGTGCCGCTGATCCTGCTGCCGCGGAACCCGTACATGATGTTCCTCGGCTCCTTCGCGCATGGCGTGGGGGCGGCGCCGATCTGGCCGGCGGTGATCTCCTCCTGGACCCGCGGCCGCAGCGCCCGGGAGCGCGGCGAGATCATGGGCCAGATCCTCACCGCCTGGATGGGCGGCCTGGGCATCGGGCTGATACTCGGCAACCTGCTCGTGCAGTTCACCGGCCGCGCGGTGCTGGCCGCCACCTACGCCCCCCTTGCGCTCTGGGTGGCCACGCTCGTCGCTTCGGTGTGGGGCGGCACGCCGCTGGGTGCTCCCGCCCACTCCGGCGAGGAGAGCGTGGAGGAACTGCCCCGCGGCGGTCTGCCGCGCGAGCTCTGGATCATGGCCATCGGCCTCTTCCTCCAGAACCTGGCCTTCGGCTCGCTGATCCTGGCGTTCCGGCAGATGGTCCTGGATCACCTGGAGCTGACCCCGGGGCAGTTCGCGCTCATGGTGGCGCTGGGCGGACCGCCGGCCGTCTTCCTCCTGGGGCCGATGGGGAAGGTGGCGGACCGGATCGGGCGGCGGAACGCCGTGATCTACTCGATGATGGTCGTCGCGCCGCTCATCGCGGTGGCGCCGTTTCTGGCATACCTGAACGTCGACCCCTGGCTCCGCCTCGTGATCATGATCCCCGGCCTGCTGGTTGCCGGGGTGGCGTACGCGGTCCTGCTGCCGGCGTGGCACGCGCTGGCGCTGGGGCGGATCCCGGAGCAGCAGCGCGGCCGTCTGCTGGCGCTCCTGATGAGCATCGAGATGGTGGCGCTGGGCGGCGGCCACATCCTGGGGCCCTCGCTCTATGAGAAGGTCCGGTTCTATGCGCCGTTCCTCTTCGCCGGGGCGACCTTCCTGACCCTCGCCGTGGTGTACAAGCTCGGCTACATCCTCCCGAACGAGGTGCACGAAGAGGAGCCGGGCCACGGCGGCGGGCACGAGAGCGACGCCGCTCGTAACGGAGTGGGCGGTACGCGCGGAGAGCCGGGCGGCGACCTGAACCCGTGCAGCGGGACCGCGGAGCAGGAGCTGGCCTACAGCCTCAACGGCCGGCCGCTGGAGCCGGCGCCGGAAGATCCCGCGCCGCGTGCGCCGCGCAGCGTTGAATGAGGGCCTCGCGGGAGAGCCAGATGTGGCGGGCGTCCAGCTCCGCGCACAGCTTGCGCGCATGCGCTCCTCCCGCATGGTGGTCTCGCTGGAGCAGGAGCCGCTGCCAGGCGGTGAACCACCACTTTCGGTGACGCTCCCGGATGGGCGTCACCTCGAAGCCGTACCGGGCCACGGCGCCATGGAAGAGGGTGAGCGCGTGGAGCGCCCGCGCGTCGCGGATCGCCGGGTCGCGCTCCAGTTGAGTCGCCAGCAGGGGAAGGTCGCGGTCCGCCCACTTCAGGAGCTGGATTGCCACCCGCGCGGGGTCCGCTCCGGCGAGGGGCAGCAGCGCTTCCCGGCGGAAGTGGATCTCTACCAGGGGGTCTCCCTCCCGGAGGAGGGTCCCGCACCGCAGCGTGATCCCGGCGCCGCGATACGCGGACCGGTGATAGGCGATCAGGCACTGCGGGTCGTCCGAGACGGGGCGGAGCGCGTAGGCGCGCTGGAAGCGCTCCTCGAACCAGCGCCAGACCGGGTGCAGCGGCGGGTGCTTGCGGTGGAGCGGGTGCGCTCCGGGCGAGGGGAGCGCCGGAGAAGAGAGCGCCGGGACGGGCCGCCGGCCGGCGTCCGGGGAGCCGTACCAGTCCGCGTCGGGATGGACGAGAGGCGTTTCCATCAGCTCGGTTGCCAGGTCGGGTGCCAGATCGGGGTTCGGGACGGTTTTCGGCGCGAGCGATCCGGGAATAGGGGCCCTGAGGCCGGGATGCCCTGCCGGACTACCCGTTCATGTTAGCAAAGTAGCCGGGCGGAAGACCGGCCGCTCGCCGGGAGGGAGCCGGCATTGCGGCCGCTCCCATGACTATTGTCTGCGGGAGAGCGCCTCCGGCTTAGGGACCGGGTGAAAAGTCGCTGCCGAACCGAGAGCGGGCAGGGGGCAGAGAGGCACGGCGGCATGCCGGATTCAGCCGCTCTCGGGAGAGCCCCCGCGGCGCTGATTGACACGCTCCCGCGGCCCGAAATAAAATGACCGTGAAGTTGCGCACCATCCCGACGTCCGGAGGGTTCCGCTGCCCGTGGAGCGGTGCGCCGGTGTTCAGGAAAAACGAGGCCCCTCCCACGCGACGCTGGTGCCGCCCAACCGAGCCTGATACGGAATTCCTCGCCGACTCCGGGTCATCGGACCCGGGGTCGTTTGTCCTTAGAGACGGTGCGGTTCGCTCCATGCTTCCTGCTTGTTCTTCCCGTTCAGCCGCGATTCGCACGGTCGCGCCGCTGCCGCGCGGATCGGACCGGCGGAGGCCCGCCGCTTGCTCCGTCCAGCCGCTTTGAAGCTCGCCCTGCCGGACGGATCGGCAGTTGTTGAAAGAAGCCCATGTCTACCGACCTCGTTGACGGGGAGACCCGCGTTACCGATAACCTGGAGCAGCTCCTGCAGGTGCTCCCACCGGACGTCCGGCTGGCCGTTCAGGGCCAGCTCCGCGATGAGGAGCTGGTGGAGATTGTGCTGGATCTCGGCCGCCGGCCGGAGGCCCGCTTCACTGCCGGCAGCCTGGACCTGACGGACCGGGTGGTGGACGGCGCCGACCTGGAATATGTCACGAGCCGCGTCGGAGAGTTCGGCAAGGACAACCGCGCCGGCATCGCGCGGACGCTGCACCGCATCTCCGCAATCCGGAACCGGACCGGGCGGATTGTCGGCCTCACCTGCCGGATCGGACGCGCCGTGTTCGGCACGATCGATATCATGCGGGACGTGGTGGAGACCGGGAAGAGCATCCTCATCCTGGGGCGGCCCGGCGTGGGTAAGACGACCAAGCTTCGCGAGGTGGCCCGCGTGCTCACCGAGGAGTTCGGGAAGCGGGTCATCATCGTGGATACCTCCAACGAAATCGCCGGCGACGGCGACATCCCACACCCCGCCATCGGCCGCTCACGCCGGATGCAGGTGCCGGAGCCCGCACTCCAGCACGCCGTGATGATCGAGGCGGTGGAGAACCACATGCCGGAAGTGATCGTCATCGACGAGATCGGGACCGAGCTGGAGG
>CAYQDT010000498.1:0-4078 GCA_964416225.1 uncultured bacterium | reverse complement strand
AGAAGTTCTCCAGGACCCTGGTGAAGCCCCGGATTCTCTGGCCGCTGGCGAAGCTGGTGGGTCTCAAGCGGATCCACACGCGCTATCAGGTGAGCGGATCCCTGCGAGAGGCCCGGCTGCACACGAGCATTGCCCACGGCCTGATCTGGGACATCGCCATCAAGAAGCAGGTGCCGGAGCCGATGCGGAGCGTGGCCACGGGCAAGACGCCGCTGTGGGGCAGCGACCGGGCCGCGCCTTCCCGCACGGCACGGCGGTAGCGCGCCGGAAGCATTCCGCAACCAGCGGCGCCGGGCCGCGTTCAGAGAAGGAGCCGCTCCGTCCGGAGGCGGCGCCCGCGGAGGGGCGACGGGATGAATCCCGCCGCTCCTCGGGCGCGGTGGGGTGCCGGCCTGCGCCGGCACGGCCGCGTTCGGGGCCGTGTGATTGGGGGCTCCCTGACCGCGCGATCACCGGAAAGAACACCTCCCCGGACCGGTTCCGATTCCGATATCTCCGATCCCCCATCCCCCCGATGCCTCCGATCCCTCCGCTCCCTCCCATCGACGACGATCTTCCCGTTTGCCTGCCCCATGAGCTCGAGATCGGGCACCTCGTGGCCCTCGGAAGCTTCCAGGTGTTCCTGCTGGGTTCCGCGGTCCTCCCGGCAGCGCTCTTCTGCCGGATCGTGCTGGGCGTGGATCTTACCGGCCGAATTCCCGAACCCGCGAGTGTGCGGTTCCTGGTAGGCACGGGTCTCCCGGCCATCGCCGGGGGCATCCTGGGCCGGTACCTCTGGCTCGCCGCGATGGCTCGCGTGCTCCGGCGAGCGCACGTGACTCCGCTGCTGGCGTCCGGCTATCCGCGGCGCATCGGGCGGCTGGACGCGCGCCTCATACGGCGCCTCTACCCGGAGGAGCCGAAGGGGGGCGCTCCGCGGAAGGAATCCCCGGAGCTGACCCGCCGGGAGATTTGGCTGCTCCGCCTGGTCCTCCTGCTGATCGCGGTGCTCGTCACCGCGATGATCCCGAGCGCATACCGCTATCCGAAGCATGATGGGGGCGACTGGCTGGTCTTCGCAATCCTGGTGTTCACGGTCGCCGGGCTCTGGGCGGGCACCGTGTGGTTCTGGCGGTTCCGGCAGGGCGGCGAGGGGTGAAGCGGTCCTCCGGAGCTCCGGCGGGACGGAGCGAATCGGCCGACTATGCTGCTGGTGGGGAATGATTCGACGGGCAGCGGCGAATTCGGTGCGAGGTGGCGTGGTGCGCAGGGACGGCGGGATGAGCGGGCGAGGCGCGGGCGAGGCGGATCCGGGGTCCGGTCCGGCGAAGCATCCCTCCCGGAACCGGGCGGGGCGCCGCGCCGGGCGGCGAACGCGCCTGCCTCACGGGTTCTCGATTCCGGCGGGCCTCCTGCTGGTGCTCGCGGCCGCCGGAGCGGCCGTCGCGCTCTTCGGAGGCCATCCCGCGCGACCCGCTCGCCCCGCGCCTCCGGAGCGGGCGTCCGGCCACGCGGGCGGCCGGTCCGAGCCGGGCCTCGGCCGCCTCGATCCGGAGCTGCTGTACGACGGGAGCGTCCTGGCGGCGCGCGACCTGCCCTTCCTGGAGCGGGAGTGCCGCGCGCGCCTGTCCGCTCCCGCGGCGGCGGCCCATCCGGAGGACGCGGCCGCGCTCCAGCGGGCGCTCCGGACGCTTTCCGGCGCCCGGGCCGCCCACCCGGGCGCGACCCTCTTCACCTGCCGGATCCGCCCGGACGGGCTCGAGCTCACCCCACGCGACTGGCGACCCGTGGTGGCGACCACGAGCGAATGCCGGGCCGACGTGGTGATCGTGGGGGGCGAGCTCTCCTCCCTCTCCACGGCGATGCAGGCGGCGGACCACGGACTCTCCGTGGCCGTGGTCTACGTCGCGCCGCTGGGAGGGGTCGCCGCCGACACGGGGGCGAACCAGCGCTATTTCGACTGCATCGCGCCCACGCCGCACCCGCCGGCCCAGTGGAAGCTGTTCCACGAGGGGCTGGGGATGCACAACTGGTTCGGCATCCCCACGGATGTCCACGGGCGCCTCCTGCGCTACCTGCAGCGCGCCTACGGGGACCGGATCCGGCTGGTCCGGACCCATTCCTACGACTCCCTCCACGTGGAGCGGTCGGGGCGGCGGCTCGCGGGGCTGCTCACGGACGAAGGGGTGCGGCTCTCCGGCCGGTATTACATCGACAGCGACCCGGACGCGCGGGTCGCCGAAAAGAGCGGTCTGCCGTACGACATCGACACGCCGCATCTCTCCTACGGGATGGTCTTCGATCTAAACGGGATGCGGGGGCCGGACTGGGAGGCGCTGCGCTCGCACCGCCGGATCACGCCGGAGGCGATCCTGGCGCACCTCGGGGTGAGCCGGACGGCGATGACGGCGGACCGGCGGGCCCGCCGGAGCGGCCAGCTCCTGGAGGCGCGGCTCAAGAGCGACCGCGTGCGGGGCGAGGGCCGCTGCTGGTTCGGCTTTCAGGCGCTCGCCCAGGCGTTCGATTTCTACCAGGCGTGCCGCGGGGTGGCATCGCCGTCGCCGGAGCTGGACTGGCTGAATGCCCGGCGGATGGTGAGCGGCTTCAACGTGTGCGAACTGGGGAGCACGGGGACCTTCAACAGCATCAGCTACGGGCTGCGGAAGAACGTGCTCCAGTACTCGCACAACCTCCACTCCGATCCGGAATTCGCCCCGATCCGGAACACGGAGGGGCCCGCCCTCGCCGCGTTCTTCCGGTACGTCACCGGCGATCCGGAGGTCTCCGCGCGGATCCCGCCGCAGCTCTACGTCCGGAAATCGACGGCCTTCTTCCGGACCCTCCACCCGTACCGGCCGGTCGAGTTCCACACGCCCCCGCCCCCGCACGCCCTGTACGTGATCTACGCGCTGGACCTGCGCGACCTGCACGAGCGGGACCGCGCGGGCTGGGAGGTGGTGCGCCGGTACGCCCGGCTCTCCGCCGGGAGACAGGTCTGGGCCTGCCGCGCCTCCGCGTGCCTCACGGAGATCGACAACCTCTTTCTCCTGAACCGGTGCGGGGTCACGCCCGCCTACTCCGGCGGCCTGCGCATCGAGCAGAACCAGACGAGCACCGGCGCGCTGCTGGCGGATTATCTGGCCGGCTTACCGTGAGCGCCGGGCGCCGAACGGCCGGAGGAGAGCCGGTACGGCGGGCGGAACGGAGGCGTGACCAGGGGCTGACCGGAGCGCCCGAGAGCGCGGCGCGGAACACGGAGGGGACGGATGAGCAAGACGCGGAAGGCCCGCGCGGCAGTGGCCGCGGCACCCGGCACGCAGCCGAGGAACGGCACGACCCCTCCCGCGCCCCGGCCGGTGGATCCGGTGTCGGCGCGTCTCCACTCGGTGGACGCGCTGCGCGGGTTCAACATGTTCTGGATCATCGGCGGCGCGACGCTCTTCGCGGCGATCGCCCGGGTGGTGCATGCTCCCTGGTTCAACGCGATCAGCGACAACCTGACGGAGCACGCGAACTGGGAGGGCTTCCACTTCCACGACATGATCTTCCCGCTCTTCCTGTTCATCATGGGGGTGACCACGCCGTTTTCCATGGCGCGGCGGCTGGAACAGGGGAGCGGCCGCGGGGCACTGGCGCTCGGCGTGCTGAAGCGGGCCGCGCTGCTGTTTCTCCTGGGCGTGATGTACAACGGCGCGCTGCAGCTCCCCGGCTGGGACCACGTGCGGATCATGGGCGTGCTCCAGCGGCTGGGGATCGCGTACGGCTGTGCGGCGCTCATCTACCTCTACACCGGACTGCGGGTGCAGGCGGCGGCGGCCGTTTCGCTGCTGGTCCTCTACTTCGTGGCCATGTGCCGGATCCCGGTGCCCGGCCATCACCTGGCCGACTTCTCGCCCGACGGCAACGCGGCGAACTTCATCGACCGCCTCATTTTCCTCCCGGGCCAGCTCTACAAGAGCTACGGCGATCCGGAGGGGCTCTTCTCGACGATCCCGGCGATCGTCACGGCGCTCCTCGGGATCTTCGCGGGGCAGTGGCTGCGCGGTCCGAAGGCGCCGCGGGAGAAGGTGCTCGGCCTGGTGATCTGCGGCGCGCTCTG
>CAYQDT010000497.1:0-4080 GCA_964416225.1 uncultured bacterium | reverse complement strand
CCCTGGGGGTGCTGGTCAACGCGCATCAGCGCATCGGGCTTATGTCGCTCCTGCTGTTCGGTCCCGCGGTGCAGCGCGAGCGGTGGCTACCACCCCGGCCGCGGGGGGAGATGCTCGCCGCGTTCGCGCTCACGGAGCCGAACGCGGGCTCGGACGCCGGAGGCATCGAGACGCAGGCGGTGCTGAACCCGGCCGGCACCCACTACGTGCTGAACGGCCGGAAGCAGTGGATCACGAACGGCGGCATCGCGGGCCTGCTGACCGTCATGGCGAAGGTCCCCGGCACGCACGATCCGAAGGGGCGAGAGCGGATCACCGCCTTCCTGGTCACGCCCGATATGCCCGGCTTCCATGTGGAGGCCGCGGCGCTGGATAAATGCGGCATTCGCGGCACCGCGACGGCAAAGCTGCGATTCGAGAACATGCCGGTCCCCGTGGAAAACATCATCGGACCACCGGGAAAGGGTCTCCGGGTTGCCCTCACTCTCCTCGATTTCGGCCGCACCACGTTCGGCGCCACCTGCACCGGAGCCGCAAAGCGGTGTGTGGCGGATGCCGTCGCCCACGCCGGCACGCGCCATCAGTTCGGAAAGCCGCTCGGCCGGTTCGAACTGGTCCAGGCGAAGCTGGCGCGGATGGCAGCGCTGGCGTTCGCCATGGAGTCGGCCACCTATCTGACAGCGGGGATGATCGACCGGGGTCTCGAGGAGTACATGCTGGAAACGGCGATGTTGAAGGTCTGGGCCAGTGAAAGCCTCTGGGACATCGTCAATGAGACGATCCAGGTTTTCGGTGGCCGGGCGTATTTCACCGACGAACCATACGAGCGGATGATGCGCGACGCACGCATCAACCTGATTGGCGAGGGCGCAAACGACGTCCTCCGGCACTTCGTGGCGCTGGTGGGGATGCGAGACGTGGGGCTGGGCCTGAAGGGCGTGCTGGATGCGGTGAAGGCGCCGCTGGAGGGGATGGGTAAGCTCACGGAGTTCGCCCGGCGGCACCTGCCGGGCGCCGGCGCTCCGCACGCACGGCTCCGTCACCGGGAGCTGGCGGATCTCGCACAGGGGCTGGAGGAGCGGGTGCGGACCTTCGGACGCGCCGTGGAAGCGCAGCTGATCCGCCACCGGGAGAGCATCATCGACCGACAGCACGTGCAGGCCCGCATTGCGGACGCCGCAACGGAGATCTACGTCACCACTGCGGTGCTGGCCCGCCTGGACGCGCTGCCGGACCTGGCCGCGGCGCACCGGGACGTTCAGCTCGGCCGGTACTTCTGCCACCTCTCCGAGCGCCGGTTCCGAGAGCGGCTCCACGAGCTCCATCACAATCTGGACGCGGAAACAACGGCGGTTGCAGAGACCCTGCTGGGGTGATCGGCGGAGCGTACCCGAGCTCCGCCGCGTGGTCTCATGCCTCGCCGCCGGCGAGCTGCGGTCCGGGCGCCGACCGGGGTTCCAGCCCCGCCGCCCGCAGCTCCGGCAAGACCCGCTCCTCGTAGCAATGCGGGCAGATGCCGTGACTGAAGGTCGCCTCGGAATGCTCCATCACGTACACCTCTACCTGCTGCCAGAAATCATGGTCATCCCGGATCTTCTTGCAGTAGCAGCAGATCGGGAGCATGCCCGTCAGCGTTCGCACCTCGGCCAGCAGCCCCAGGATCCGCTCGGCGACCCGGATCCGGGCCACGAGCTGCTCCTCATCGAACGGCTTGCTCACGAAGTCGTCGACCCCGGCCTCCATTGCCTCCAGGCACTTATCCCTTCCGCCGAGGCTGGTGAGCAGGATGAGATAGGTGTAACCGCCCCCCATACCCCGGATGCGCCGCGAGAGCTCCAGGCCGTCAAGGTCCGGCATGAGCCAGTCCGAAATGACCAGTGGGAAGCGCTCCCGCTGGAGTACTTCCCAGGCCTGCCGGCCCTGATCCACTGAGAGAACGTCATGGCCAAGCTTCCGCAGCGTCATCTCCAACACGATCCGGGACACCGCGTCATCATCAACAATCAAGATCCTCATCGACCAACCTCGAGTTACCACCGCCCGCCGCGGGAATCCGGCAGCGCCGGCTCATCCGGCCTCCCCAGAGAGGACCAGATGCCGCACTTCGATCTTTACGCGTTCGAATTCCTGCTGGAGCTGCCCGGTTAGCTCCAGGAAGTTTTCATTGGCGCCGGCGGCGCCCAGCTCCTCCAATTCCGCGCAGATCTCCGCCATGCGTCGCGCTCCCACATTCGCACATGCACCCTTGAGCGTATGCAGGGTGGTCGCCACGCGCGCGTCGCAGCCCGCCGCCCGCCCCAACGTATCCAGCCGGGCCCGGGTGTCCCTCTGGAAGGTTTCGAAGAGGCGGTGCGCCATCTGCGGATCCACCTGGGCGGAGAGTGCCTGCAGGCGCTCGACGACCGTCGGGTCCAGTGCGGGGTTCGCCGGGTCCAGCGCGGGGTTCGCCGGCTCTGCGGGAGCTTGCGCCTCGCGCGCCGGTGCCTCGGCCGCTGCTACGCCGTCGGATCCGGACGGGGCTTCGCGCGCCCTCGCCCAGCGGCGAAGCGCTGCCTCGACCTGCTCGACCTGGACCGGCTTACTGAGGTAGTCATCCATCCCCGCCGCCAGACATCGCTCTCGATCGCCCTGCATGGCCTTGGCCGTCACGGCAACGATGTGCAGGCCCCGCCCGGAATCGCTGTCGCGGATCGCCCGCGTAGCAGTGAACCCGTCCATGACCGGCATCTCGCAGTCCATGAACACCAGATCGTACGGCAACAGCCGCACCATCTCCAGCGCTTCCTTCCCGGTCCCGGCCACATCCACCTGACAGCCCACGTGTCGAAGCATCAACCCCGCCACCTGCTGGTTGGTCGCGTTGTCATCCACGACGAGCACCCGGGCACCGCTCCAGGGGCGAGCGGCCGGCTGGGTTTCGGCGAGGGTAGGCCCGGGTCCACTCCGCTCCTGTGGGGCCAGGCCGCTCCGCCCTCCCCAGCCGGCAACGAGCGCGTCCATCAACTGGGACGCGTGGATCGGCTTGGACAACGACACCGTGAACCCGGCCTCACGAAACCGGCGCTCGTCACTCGCGCGGCCGAGCGAGCTCAGCAACACGAGCATGGTGTCCGCGAGCGCCGGATCGGCTTTGATCAGACGGGCCAACACTTCGCCGGTCATACCCGGCATCCGATAGTCGAGCAGCGCGATGTGGTATGGAGCTCCGCCGGCCACTGCCGCGCGAAGCGCGACCAACGCTTCCTCGCCCGACGAGCAGGCCGCGCTCCAAAGCCCCCAGGAGCCGAGCTGCTCGAGCAGTACCCGGCGGTTGAGCTCGCTGTCGTCCACCACGAGCACCCGCGCGTCGGCCAGGTCCGCCAGGCGCCGGACGAGCGGCGTGTCCTCCGCGGCGAGCGGTAGTGGAAGGGTGACGGTGAACGTCGAGCCGCCGCCGGGCACGCTCGCGGCGCCGATGGTGCCGCCCATCAACTCCACAAGGCGGCGGGCAATGGCCAGCCCCAGCCCCGTCCCGCCGTAGCGGCGGGTGGTGGAATGGTCCGCCTGCGTGAACTGCTCGAAGAGCGCTCCGATCTTTTCCGCGGGGATGCCGATGCCGGTATCCTGCACCTCAATCCGCAGCCGAGCGACCCCTGCGTGCTGGTCCAGGGCCTCCACCTGAATGAGGACGTGCCCGGCGGCGGTGAACTTTACTGCATTGCCCACCAGGTTGGTCAGCACCTGCCGAATCCTTCCGGCATCGCCGATCATCCGTCGCGGCGCCGCGGCATCGTAGCGGACCACGAGCTCCAGCTGCTTCTCAGCGGCCCGCGCAGCCACAATGTCCGCAACCTCATCCACGGTGGTACGAAGATCGAAGACCGCGGACTCCAGCTCCAGCTTCCCGGCTTCGATCTTCGAAAAGTCGAGGATGTCATTGACCACGGCAAGCAGCGTGTTCGCGCTGCTGCGAGCGATGCCCGCCAGCTCCCGCTGGCGCGCGGAAAGCTCGGTATCCTCCAGCAAGCCCAGCACTCCGATGACGCCGTTCATCGGGGTCCGGATCTCGTGGCTCATGGTGGCGAGGAACTCGCTCTTGAC
>CAYQDT010000496.1:0-4082 GCA_964416225.1 uncultured bacterium | reverse complement strand
AAACTGGAGGGTGCATTTTGTCCGAAGTGCTGCGCCGGGTGAGAGCTGCGTGCGGTGAGGAGCCGCAGGGACGTGGGTTAGGCGGTGAGAGTGCCTGGCGGCGGACGCAGTCTGCAGCGGGCGCGGAGGGAACTCCCCCCTCCCGCGGCACAATACTCATGAGTAAGCAGCCGCCGTCGCCGGAGGACGGCCGGCCTTATCCGCATTGAACTCGTCCGAACCGAACTCGCCTGGGAGGAACCCGCCGTGCGTGGAGAATACTCGGCCGCCTGGGGTCCGCTGGAGGCGCTGCAGGGCACCTTCAACTGGATCCTGCGTGCTGCCGCCGTGCTGTTGGTCCTGATCACCGGCTATTACATCTACGGCATCCTCTTCAAGAGCAATGAGCTCTTCCGGGCCGCCACGGAGAGCGGGCAGTTTCTCTCCCAGAGCGACTTCCTGCGCCAGCTCGGAACGATGGAACTGCTGACGAAGGTGCTGCTGGTGGCCTCCGTCATGGGGATCCTCGCCGCGGTAGCGCGGTACTATGCGCTTCCGGAAACGGGGGTGGCGCTCCTGGCGATCGGCGGAGCGCTGTTCCTGGGCGTTCCGTTCCTGATCGATAACTTCGGCGGGCCGGAGGGTGGGTTGAAGCCGGCGCTGTTGAAGCTGGGCGATCCCCGCGTCTACCTGAAGGCGCGCTTCGCGCTGGCCGGCCTGCTGTTCCTCGTCAGCGGCGGGATCTACCTGATGGCCCACGCGCTCTGTCTGGCGACGGGCGTCTCCCGGCGGCGGCCCCGGGCCAACGCCGACGCGGCGAAGACGGCCCAGCAAGTCCGGAAGAGCCGGGACGTCTTCCTGGGACCATGCTGGGACCTGCCGTTTTGCCGGGACACGGAGAAGAAGCTCTGCCCGATCCGCAAGGAGCGGCGGGCATGCTGGATCAAGGGCCGCGGGTGCTACTGCGACCAGAACGTGATCCTTCAGCTCAGCGGCGGCAGCCAGTACGCCGCAAGCAGCGGCACCTCCGGCTATCTCTCCCGCGTGGCGTCGACGGTGGCCCGGCCCAAGACCCGTGCCGAGAAGCGAGACCAGTGCCTGCAGTGCCCGGTCTACCTGCACCACCAGGCGCAGAAGTACAAGCTGCTCGCGCCAGGAGCCCTGCTGGGAATCGCCGCATTCTTCGCGCTGAACTGGCTGGCGCTGACCACGCAGCTCTACCCGGACGCCATTACGCGGCTGGGGAAGGCGGCGGGAGGTTTGAGCTTCGGCCCAAGTGCCGGCGGAACGCCCACCTGGGCCACCGACATGGCCCACAATCCCACCACGATGTACCTGCTGTTCGCGGTGGTGATTGTAATGTGCCTCTCGTACGTGCTGCACGGCGTGGAGTGGGCGCTGTACCGGCTCGGGATCTGAGCGGGCTGTTCAGGCCCGCGGGCCCGGGACCCGCCCGGATCCGCGGGCCGGGGCGGGTCGAGCACCGACAGGCCCCGCGGGGTCACTTCCCGCGGCGGTGCTGCTGCCGACCCGGAAGCATGGCGGTCTGAGCCGCACTCCGATCCTCCGGCGCCACGTGCTGGCCGAAGTACGCGCGGGTCTTATCGCGCAGGCCGGCCGCGAGGGTCCAGGTCAGTTTCTGCGGGCAATAGACTCCGGCGAAGCATTCCGCAAAGCCCTCGTCCGCATCATCCCGTGCGTCACCCTCCGGCATTTCCCGCTGGTGGTGCTTCCAATACTGGCGCCAGTCCCGGCGCTCGCTCCCGGCCATCGCGGCAAAGAAGACGTGGTGGCCATACTCATGGACGAAGGTCCAGGCGAGGTCCGGCTCGCCCTGCTTGAGGAAGATCTCGCGCGTCTGGTCGTCATACACGCCGACCGCCTCCTGGTCCTCGGCGGCATCCAGGTGCGACCATTCCTCCGGCGTGACTTCCTGCACAGTCACGTCCATGTTTTTCCCCCGCGCCGGTAGCTCCGCGTAGAGGGAGCGAATGAGCGCCTCGTGGTCCCGATGCGGGCCCCGGATGACGAGGTCCGCGTGGGCGGAGGGCGGGAAGAGGGCCAGGGTGAGGAGGCCGCCGGCGAGGAGCGGCGCGCGACAGGAAGGCATGCGTGGATCTCCAGGATACTGCGGCGGAGCGATCACTCGCGGCGGGGCCCGGGGTGGGCGGAGGAAGGCTCCGGGAGAGAGCACCCCGGCGGTGCCGAGGAAGCAAGCCGGGGAGGTCGACTCTGTTGACGTAGTATCGGCCGGCGCAGTTCCAGTCTTAAACAAGATTTAACACCGGGTCTCCAGGCAGCAAAAAAGGCGCCCTTCCGGGCGCCCTTTCTCGGCTCTGCCTGCTCCTGCGACTGCTACCTGCCACTACGGTGAGCGCAGGTCATTCGCTGGCGGTGCGCTTCCCCTTTTCGATCAGCTCACGGACTCGCTGCCCGCCCTTCCGGCCGATCTGGCTGAAGAACTCGGGGCCGCGCTCCTTGCGCACCATCTCGCCGCCCTTCCGGCCAATCTCGCTGTAGAACTCCGAGCCGTGCCGCTGTTTGGTGGTCTGCCCACCCTTCTTGCCCAGCTCGCTGTAGCCTTCCGCGCCCAGCGCTTCCTTGCGTTTATCTCCACCAAGACGCCCGGCTTCCCGGACGGTCATGTCGCCACTTGTCTTTGCCATCTTGGCTCCGCCTTTCCTAAGTCTCTACCAATTTGTGTCACGTGGATGTCACGGACCGGCTGGTCGGCGAGCCGATCCACACTCGCCTTAGTTGATTTCCTATCGCTGCTAGCGGGAGTTTCCCCGGCGCTTCCGGCGCCTAAACCAGGACCCGGAACATCCACCCGCCGCCTTCCGGCTCCGTCGCGCTTTTGCTTAGAGGGACTCCGGACAAGCGGGTGCGGTTCCCATCGATTGGAGCAATAGTTTGTATTATTTATAGTCAGCGGCATCCTGGAATGTGAACATGCTTGGATCTCGGACCGGGGCACCGGGGCGCGGGACGGAGGCGCCTCGCTCCACCGCGGCCCGCGTGAAAGATTGCGGGCAGGGTCTTGACGGCCTGGAAGCGGCTGCTTATAATTCGGCTGTTCTTCGGGCCTGTGGCTCAGTTGGGAGAGCGCCGCGTTCGCATCGCGGAGGTCAGGGGTTCGAATCCCCTCAGGTCCACTTCAAACCCCGCCCCACCCGGCGGGGTTTCCGCGTTTCCGGACCGGCGGAGATCCCGCTGCGGGGCTCCCGGCGGATCCCGGCACGAGCCGGCCGGGCGCGGCAGACAGCGCCTGCGGGTGAGCCATCCAGCCGCCTGCGCTTCCTCCCTTCACCGGCCTTCCGTCCCACGCATCGGTGCCGGGCGAACCGGCCGCCCCGTCTCTTCCGTCCCGCGTCGTCCGCCCCATATCTTCCATCCGGTATCTTCCATCCGGTATCTTCTGGATACGGCGAACCCTCCGCAGACTGCGTGACGCGGCTCCCGGTGCTCGTGTGGGGAGCATGGCCCGCCGTGAGCTGCCGGCGGCGGGAGTCGGCGGCGTCATCCATGCCTGGGGACTTCAGCTCCGCCGTCTGCCCGCCGCGGCGGGCCGGGATCATCTCATGCCCGAGCTTCCGGACATCGCCGCCTATCTGCACGCTCTGCAGCCGCGTATCATCGGGCAGCGGCTGGAGAGGATCCGGATCCGCCATCCTTTCCTGCTCCGGAGCGTGGAGCCAACGCCGAGCGAGCTGGAAGGCCGCGGGGTCCTCAACGTGCGGCGCCTCGGCAAGCGGATCGTGATCGAGCTGGCGGGCGAGGCGTTCCTGGTCCTCCACCTGATGATCGCGGGACGGCTCCAGTGGAGGGCGGCGGGCGCCGCGGCGGTGGGCAAGGCCGATCTCGCGGCCTTCGACTTCCCGGACGGGACGCTGCTCCTCACCGAGGCGGGGACGAAGCGCCGGGCGGCGCTCCACCTGGTACAGGGAGCGGCCGCCCTCGCGCGGATGGACCCGGGCGGACTGGAGGTGCTGGACGCGGACCCCAACTCGTTCCACGCGGCGCTGGTCCGGGAGAACCACACGCTGAAGCGGGCGCTCACGGACCCGCGTCTCTTCAGCGGGATCGGCAACGCGTACTCGGAC
>CAYQDT010000495.1:0-4087 GCA_964416225.1 uncultured bacterium | reverse complement strand
GAGGAAGCGGGCGGGCCGCTCCAACCAGCCCTCCGCGGACGGGAGTGCCGGCGTCGGCCGGCACCCCACCGGGCTCAACGAGGCGGCGGGATTCATCCCGCCGCGGACTCCCTCGACCAACGGGCCCGTCTGGGGAGGGAACCGGCCGCGGCACGGCTTCATCCCCTCGCCCGCTCCCGCAAACCCGGCGCCGCCCTGGGGTGCGCCGGGTCAGACCTGGCCCACCCAGTCCGTCCCGGCCACGCTCCGCCAGCGCTCCCGGATCTCCTCGAACGGCTCGCCCGGAAGCGGCCCGGCCTCCAGCGCCGCGGCGTTCTCGCGCCACCGCCCCGGGCGGGTGGTGCCCACGATCGCCGTGGTCACGCCCGGCACGCTCAGCGTGAACCGGAGCGCGATGGCCGCCGCTTCATCCGACGGACCCTTCAGGAAGGGGTACTCCAGGGCCTGAAGCCGCTCCCAGTACGGCAGGTGGTACTCGTTATCCGGCCGGGTCGCGTAGCGCCAGGCGGCGTTGGCGATGGGGCGCTTCGCGATCACCCCCATCTCACACTCCCGCGCCAGCGGCAGCGTGAGCTCCAGCGGCTGCTGATCCGCAATGCTGACGGAGGTCTGGAGCGTGTCGAACGCGCCGCACTCCACCGCGTAGCGGGCGGCTTCCCGGTCGCCGCTGTATCCGATGAAGCGCGTCTTTCCCGCGTCCCGGGCCCGCTGGAGGACCTCGATCACCTCACCCCGCCGGAGCTGCTCCTCGGAGCAGGAGTGGAGCTGCACCAGGTCGACGCACTCCGTCCGCAGGCGGCGAAGGCTCCGCTCGATGCTTTGCTCCAGCAGCCGGGGGTCCCAGTCCGGCAGATCGAACCCCGCGGCATGCCCGCACTTGGTGAAAAGGAAATAATCGCGCCGCCGGTGGGCGACCGCGGCGCCGATCAGCTCCTCGCTGCTGGCGCCGTCCGGCCCGTAGCACTCCGCGGTGTCGATCACGTTCAGGCCGGCGTCGAGGGCGCCGTTCAACACCTGCCGGACCGTATCCGCCCCGATCCCCTGAAAGCCGATCTCCGCCCCACCGAAGCCGAGCACGGTCACTTCCATCCCCGTGCGGCCCAGAACCCGCTTCTCCATGGCATGCCTCCCTGTCCGCCGGCGCGTCACGTCCTTATTTCTACCCCGGCGCGCCCGGAGTGGACGAGGGGAAACGCGAAAGACGAGGGGAAACGCGGGATGGTCGGCGGGGTAGGCGGCGAAAACAGGCAAGAGAAAGCAAGAAAGGCCGGGCCCCGGAGCTTCCGCCCGGGGTCCGGCCTCGCTTCACCGACGGCCGTGCCGAGAATCAGTCGTCTTCGGTGGTGAGCCAGCGATAGGCGCCCGCGGTCTGGGTGCCGGCCGGGGCCAGCTCGGTCATCGTGTCGAGGCTCATGCTCTTCGCATGCCCGTCGCAGAAGATCACGTTGATCTTCCCCTGATGCCGCTCCACCCAGGCGCCTTCATGCGGGTCGTTCCCGCCGTTGAGGCCGAGCACGCGCGGCGAGACCGTCCGATTGATCTGCGGCTGCGCGTTGATGTCCGGCCACGCCACCTGGAAGCTGCCGTTGCCGTCGCCGGCCCAGACCGTGTCGGCCGGGCGCTGGAGCTGCGCGAGGGAGACGGTGATGCGCTGCCCAGAGTCGGATGAGGGCGGCGTCGGGGGGCCGGGCGCCCAGTAGGCCACGTTCATCGCGTAGCTTCCCCAGTTCTGGCTGGGTCCGGTGAGGTTCTGGTAATACTTGTAAACCCGTGTCGGGCTCGCGTCGCTCGGGCAGGTAAACACGCCCTCGTTCTTCACGTACGGGTAGATGGCATCCATCCACTTGTACGGACCGTTCGGGGCGGAAGCCCAGAGGCCCACGTACCAGTTGCACGGCAGGTTTTCGTCATTATCCTGCGTGTACATTCCCACGCCGGTGCCCAACTGCTTGAGATTTGAAAGGCAGCTTGTTTTGCGCGCCGCCTCGCGCGCCTGTGCGAAAACCGGAAAAAGAATGGCTGCCAAGATAGCGATAATGGCTATCACCACAAGCAGCTCGATGAGGGTAAAGGCACGGCGTCGGCCGAAAGCGGTGCCGCGAGACCAGTGTAATCGTGACAACTAAAACTCCTTCACGGGGGCAGGCGCGCACCGACGGGGTGGCACCCTTCAATAAAACAGAGAATTGCCGCGGATACCGTTCCACGAGAGCCACCCAAGTCTATCCGGCGATCGTTTAGAAATAGTTAAGTCTAGAGAAGACCAGAAAAACTCGCTCGGCGCTGTCGACGACTCGCAACGCGGGTGCAACTTCGGCGCGGGTTCCGCCGCAAAAAAACGAGAGCCGGCCGACAGGCCAGCTCCCGTTTCATTCCCCGGAAGGTTTATCGCCCGGCTGCTCAGCGGAGCGGCTCGCCCCGAACGTCCAGCACCTGCGTGGCGCAGAGATCGTTGCCGAAGGCGGTCCAGTTCTTCATGCTCCAGACCACCTTCTTGTCCCGGGTCACCTCCACGAGCTGCGGGTTCTCCGGGCCGGCGTGCGTGTTGCCGAAGAGGATGTGGCCGTTGGGCAGCACCTGGAGCGCGGTGACCCAGCAGAGATGGATCCCCGGCAGTTCATCCTGGTCGATGCTCCAGACAATCTTCCCGGCGGGGTCCACCTCGAAGACGCGATTGTTGTTCCCGCCGGCGATCAAGGTGTTGCCGCTCGGCAGCCGGAGCGCGTTGAACACCTCCGTCCCATGTCCCTGGTGCGTGGGCGTGCGGGGCTTGCCGTTCAGGTCCAGTTGGTACGACCAGACCACCTTGCCGGTGGGGTCGTACTCGCGCACCACCCCGTCCCCCTCGTGGCAGACGAGGTAATGGCCGTTCTTCAGCTTCCGGACGCGGCGCGTATCCCGGTGGGAATTGGGATGCTCCACCGTCAGCGGAATCTCATGGACGATCCGGTCGTCCCGGTCCACCTCGATCAGGCGCAGGTTGCCGGTCTCGGAGATGAGGGTCAGCCCGTCCGGCAGGCGCTGGAATGCGTGAATCTCCACCGCGCCCGCGTAGCCGGCCTTCGGCCGGGAGACGTGCTTCCACACAATCTCCCGGTTCCGGTTCATCTCCACCACCGTGTCGGCCGCGGTGGGGAAGAGGATGTTCCCGTTCGGCAGCATCTGGATGTCATGCGCGGTGAAGCTGCAGGGCGCCTCCCATTCCACCTCGCCCGCGTCGTTCAGGATGGCGACGTGCCCGCGGTCCTGCCCCAGCACCCGGTGTCGGACCGCGTGGTCCGCCGAGCCGGAGAGGGAGACCGCCAGGGAGAGGAGGGCCGCGCCTGCTCCCACCCGGAGCGCCCGGAAGCGCCGCCATTGCCGCTGGTGTGTCATCTTCTGGTTCTTCCTCGTAACAGGTTGTGGAAAGTGACTGTGGTAACTGGATGTGATCACGATCGCTGGCGAGTCGTATCGGCAGCCGGTTCCGGTAACCGTGGTGGAGCGGTCGCCCCGTCGGTGCTCCCTCCAGCTCCGACCCCGCTCGCCCCGCGGAGTTGCGCCGCGGGAAACTTTTTTAACAGGTTTTATTAAAGAGCGCTGATAAATACTCCTGCGAGACATGCGCCCCGCTTCCCGCGCTGTGGGGGGCGGTGGAGACCGCCGGCGCCTTCCAGATTTGCAGCGCCGGAGCTGCCGCCGCCCCCGTCCGAACCGGGAGCGCCGTGTGAGGAGAGAATGATGCAGAAGCCGTTCATCGCCGCGCCCCTCTTGCTGCTGGGCCTGGCGGCACTGGCCGGCGCCGGCCCGCGTCCCGGCGCCGCCGATCCGGCCGCCTGGAAGCCCGCGCCGGCGCCGCTCCTGACCCGCTTCGCGCGGGACGTGCCGGCCGACCACCCCCGGCCCGAATACCCCCGCCCCCAGTTCGTCCGCCGCGAGTGGAAGAACCTGAACGGGCTCTGGGAGTTCGCGTTCCAGGAGGGAGGCGAGGCGCTCCCGGCCGCCTGGCCCTCCGACCGGCCCATGCCGCTGCGAATTCTCGTCCCCTTCACCTTCGAGGCGGCGCTCTCCGGCATCGGCAAGGGCAGCGAGGTGCACGAGCGCGTGT
>CAYQDT010000494.1:0-4097 GCA_964416225.1 uncultured bacterium | reverse complement strand
AGCCGCAGTGGGGACAGCGGCCGGTGGACGCGCCGGGTGTGCGCGGAACGATACCGCCGCATTGTCCACAGAGGAATGCATCCATGCTCACGGGAGTCGACCTCCGCTGCCGGCGTCCGGGGCTCCGCCGCGGACCGCAGCCGCGCGCCGCGAGGGGCGGCTCCGGCGCTGGCTATTTGACCTGCTTATCTGAAAGGGACAGCGGAAGCGGGGAGTTCCCGACCGCGTCCGCTTCTGGGCTCAGCGCCGGGGCGGCACCGAGCCGAAAACGGAAACGCGCCCCGGCTGACCCAGAGCCCGGGACGCGTGGAATTTCCGACCATGCCCCGTCCCCGGACGGTCTGGCGAATGACGCTTAAGGAGTAACCGTGCCGCGGAGGTCGCTTTCCGTGAAGCGCTTGAACTCCCGGCGTACCCCCGGCTGCAGCCCGCGCTCCGCTTCCGCCTGCGGGAGTACCACGCCCGGTGCCTGCCGGCGCCGGACTTCCGCCTGCAGCTCCCGGTGCTCCACCAGCTGCCGGTCGTACTCCGCCTGCATCCGGTCCAGAACGAACCCGCCGCGCATGGCGAGGGTCCAGAACAGGACGTACACCAGCAGACACGCGGTAGGCACGACGGCCGACACCAGGGTGCGCTGCAGCGGCGACAGCCCGCGGCGGCGGGCGGCGGGGGTGGGTGCGCGGCGCGTCACCACGCGGTAGCGCGGCTCGTAACGCGCATGCTCGGACGGGGGCGCAGTCCCCGGCATGGTGGCGTCATCCAACATCGATTCGTCCAGCTTCCGGGCGGCGTTTGCCGAGTGCACGGTCTTTCCTCCACTGCCATCTTCGGTGCGATTCCGGCTGGGGCACAGCAAGAATCGACGTGGATTGCACCACCCCTATCACAAGCGGTCAACCGCCCCGTCCCCTGACCGGCGGGCACCTCCCAGACCGGGGGCTCACCGAATTCTAGCGAGGCAAGTCGCGGAGGAACAACCCTATTTTGGCGCGGATGGCGGGCGGGGAAAAGGGCCGAATCGGCGGAGAGAAGGCGGAGTTTTAGGAGATGCGCTCAATCGGGAGATGTAGCGAATGGTACATCCGGCCTGGCGGCGGCCGACGCCGGTCACCGCCGCTCCACGGCGCGCAGCCGCGCGCTGCGCGCGCGTGGATTCCGCTCTACCTCGGCGTCCGAGGGTGAGAGCGGCTTGCGGGTGAGGATCCGGACCTTCGGCTCCGCGCCGCACCGGCAGACCGGCATCTCCTGGGGGCAGCGGCAGCGTCCGGAGAGGTACTCGAAGGTGCGCTTGACGATGCGGTCTTCCAGGCTGTGGTAGGAGAGCACCACGGCGCGCCCCCCGCGCTGGAGCCGCTCGACGGCAGCCGAGAGTGCCGGCTCCAGCGCGGCCAGCTCGTCGTTCACCGCGATGCGGAGGGCCTGGAAGGTGCGGGTGGCGGGATGGAGGCGTCCGTGCCGCTCGTGCGGGGGATAGGCGTGCCAGACGAGGTCCGCCAGCTCGGCCGTCGTGCGAAACGGCTGCGCCCCCCGGCGCTCGACGGCTCTCCGCGCGATGCGGCGGGACAGGCGCTCCTCGCCGTACTCCCAGAGGACCCGGGCCAGCTCCGCTTCCGGGAGTGAGTTGACGAGGTCCGCCGCGGTCTCCCCTTCCGTGGTGTTCATTCGCATGTCCAGCGGGCCGGCGGCGCGGAAGGAGAAGCCGCGCTCCGCGAGATCGAGCTGCATGGAGGAGACCCCCAGGTCGAAGAGCGCGCCGTCGATCCGCTCTACCCCCAGCTCATCGAGCGCTGCGGAGAAGTGCCGGAAATCGGTGTGAGCGGAGTGGAAGGGGCAATCCGGCCAGCCCCAGGCGGCGCACTCCGCGCGGAGGCGCGCTGCGGCGCGGCGGAGCGCCTCCGGATCCCGGTCCAGGCCGACGACCGCGCCCCGTGACCCGACGCGGCGGAGCAGCTCCCGCGCGTGCCCGCCGAGGCCGAGGGTCGCGTCCACCACGGTCCCGCCCGCTGGCGGAGCGAGCAGCTCCAGGCACTCCTCCAGCATAACCGGAACGTGTGACGCCGGCGCACCCGAGGGGCGTTCCGCGGTTGGCGCTTCGAACGGAGCGTCAGACGCTGTTTCGGAAACTGCTTCTGAGGGCTGCTCGACTGGATGCGGCTCTTGGGGAATCATGAGCGTCGCTCTGCTCGGGGCGGCGGGGGAGAAGCCGCCGGGCCGTGGGAGTCGAAAACGGGCATGGCCGGTCGTCCGGCCATGCCCGTCCACCATCAGCCAGAGTGTCGAGACCCACCGGCCCCGCCTCGCGCTTTACGCGAAGTACTCCTTGTTCAGCACGATGAAATTTTTCCACTCGTCCGGCACATCGTCTTCCGGGTAGATCGCGTTGACCGGGCATTCCGGCTGGCAGACGCCGCAGTCAATGCACTCATCGGGGTTGATGAACAGCATGTCGGGAAAGCCCTCTTTGGAGCCTTCGTAGATGCAGTCCACCGGACAGATCTCCACGCACGCCTTGTCCTTCACATTCACGCAAGGCTCGCAGATTACGTATGGCATCTCGACAACCCTTTCCTCAAAGCTGCGAAGCGTTCCCGTGCCGACCTGACGAGGCAGCAGATGGGGTCCGGAACGCCGCGCCGGGTGATGGTCTTCGCCGGTCGCAGCCTGGCTTCGCTGGAAGCGGCGCCTTCGCGCCCGCCCGGTGGAAACGAGGAGCCCGCGCCGGGGGTAAGGATGCCCGCTCGCTTCCCAGAGCATTGTCTCCCACCTCGCTCGGGCGCGTCACATGTTCGGTGCCCGCGCGTGCAGCGGCCGGTTCCCGCCCCCGTGTGGTCGCGCCGCGTCCGCCTGCGGTCCGGGGCGCACGGGGCGCCGGCGAATAGCCACGGAACCACCTCGAAATGATGGGCGGCCGGAGCGCGATGCGGAACGGATGGAGAACGGATGTGGAACGGCGCGGGACGCTCCGGGGTCTCAGGTGTAGAAACGGGTGAGAAAGCGCAAGAATTCTGATGAAGCGCGAGCCGTAGGAGCAGTGGGGCGCGGGGCCGCGGGAGCCGGGATGAGGCGCCCGCTCCCGGCCCAGGGCCGGAGAGGTGCGCAGATGCAGATCGACCTGAAAAAATGGATGCCGGCGGTGCTCGGCCTGATGCTGGCGGCGCCGGTGGTCCCCGCCGCGGCTCAGAGCCGGGACGTGGGCCGGCAGATGGAAGCGGAATACGGGGTGGTCACGCCGGATACGGGTGAGGGCCGCCGGCTGAACAGCCAGCTCGACCGCGTGGTGGAGCGGATCGTGGGGGGCGTGAACCAGGAGCATCCGGGAAAGCGGTTCCGCCTGCGGAGCGCGACCATCCTCGGCGGGCGCGACTCGAAGCATGACCGGGTGGTGAACGCCTTCGCGCTTCCGGACGGCCGCATCTATGTGACGTACGGCCTGATGCACCTGATCGAGAATGATCCGGACGCGCAGGATGAGCTGGCGTTCGTGGTGGGCCATGAGGTCACCCACGTGGTGGAGCGGCACAGCGCGGAGCAGAATCGAAAATCGCTGCCGTGGTATATCGGCGCGATGGTGGTCGGCGCCGCGACGCGGAGCGACGTGGCGGGCGGTCTGGCGCAGTACGGCGCGGCGGCGGCTTCCGCGCACTACAGCCGGGATGATGAGTACCGGGCGGACCGCGGGGGCCTCCTGGCGATGAATGCGGCCGGGTATGATCCGCGCGGCGCCACCGATATGCTTCGCCGCCTGAAGCAGGCGGGCGGAGAGCAGAACTCGCTGATCAATGGCTGGTTCGGCTCGCACCCGCTGACGCAAAATCGGGTGGATCGGATCCAGAAGATGATCCGGGACCTCAACGGCGGTCAGGACATTCGCGGCCGGTCCGGCAAAGAGTATGACCGGCAGGACCGCGGTCGCCAGGATCGGGATCGGTACGATCGGGATCAGTATGATCGGAGCCAGTACGACCGGGACCCATACGGTCGTGATCGAGACGACCGAGATCGGTAGCGGGAGCCGATAGGGGTCGGCGGCGTGCCGCGGCACGCCGCGAAGCATTCGAGGGGAGGGACGGCGGAGACTGTCGCTCCCCTCATTTCCA
>CAYQDT010000493.1:0-4106 GCA_964416225.1 uncultured bacterium | reverse complement strand
CTTGATGCGAGGCTTCGCGTTAGGGTTCGGATTCGCGCCGCGCGGCATAACCACGGAATGGAAATTGAACCGGGCGGAGAGGGAGAGGCACGATGAAAGTAGCGATCGTCGGTTTGGAACAGGTGGGGAAGACCTCGCTGTTCGGAGCGCTCACCCGGCAGCCGGTGAAAGTGGGCGGCTACGGAGGTGAAAACCAGGTAGCGGTAGTGGAAGTGCCGGACCGGCGCGTGGACAGCCTCGTCGAGATGTTCCAGCCGCGGAAGCAGACGCGGGCATCCGTGCAGTTCGTCGACGGCGGCGGTGGCGGAACGGGGGCCGGACAGCGCTTCGGCGCGCAGTTCCTCCAGGAGATCCGGCAGTCGGACGCGCTGGTCGTCGTGGTGCGGGCCTTCACCAACCCGGCCCTCCCGGAGCCGGAGGGCGGCCTGGATCCGCTGCGCGACTACCGCAACCTCGAGGCGGAGTTGATCCTGGCGGACCTCGACCTGGTGGAGAAGCGCCTGGAGCGGATGGAGAAGCAGGACCGCTCCAAGCCGAAGAGCGCCCAGGGAGGGTTGGAAAAGGACGTGCTGCTGAAGATCCGGGAGCACCTGGAGAAAGAGCTGCCGCTCACGTCGCTGACCTTTACGCGGGACGAGGACGAGACGATTCGCCACCTGGAGTTCGTCTCACGCAAGCCGATCGTGGTGGTTGGAAACATCAGCGAGGGAGATCTGGGCGGCGAGGCGGCCATCCTCAACCCGATGCGGCAGTGGGCGGAGCGCAGCCAGACCCCCGTGGTGGATATCTGCGCGGCGGCCGAGATGGAAGTGGCACAGCTGGGTCCGGAGGAGGAGGCGACCTTCCTGGAAGCGCTCGGCATCGAGGAAAGTGGCCGCTACCGGCTGATCCGCACCGTCTATGAGCTGCTGGGTCTGATCAGCTTCTTCACCGTGGGCGAGGACGAAGTTCGCGCGTGGACCATCCACCGGGGCGACGATGCCGTGACCGCGGCCGGAAAGATCCACAGCGACCTCGCGCGCGGCTTCATCCGGGCGGAAGTGATTGCGTATGACGCGCTTCTGGGGGCCGGGGGCGCCAAACAGGCAAAGGAGCAGGGGCTTTACCGGCTGGAGGGTAAGAATTACCCGGTCCAGGACGGCGATTGTTTGAACATCCGCTTCTCGGTCTAGGGGCGGGCCGGTCTCGAACTCCCGGCCCGGACGGCGAAGCTTCCAGGAGTGTGGGTTCCACCTCGGCCGGGGATGAACGGAGCGGATGGGACGGCGGGAAGAGGGAGCGATCCGGTGCTTTCCGGCTCGCGTGCAGCCTACAATATCGTCAGATGCGGGATCCATCCTTTTATCTCGGTGCGGCGACGATCAGCGCGGTTCTAGCGGCGTGGCTGTCTTACGTCTTCACCCCGTTCGCGCGGCGCGCCGGCCTGCGGTACGGGGCCGCTCCCGCGCCCCGCGCGCGGGACGTGCACCGGGAGCCGATCCCTCGCTGGGGCGGCCTCGCCATCTACGCCGCCTTCGTCCTCTCGTTGGTGGTGGGCGCGCTGGTGGTCCACTTCGGATTCGGGCGCCCGATTGGCGGCGGGACCCTGCGCGCGGGGCTGGCGCTCGTGCTGGCCGGCGGGATCCTGAGCGTGGTGGGGGCGATTGACGACCGGTACGACCTCTCCGCCGGCAAGCAGATGATCGCGCAGGTCCTCTGCGCCGCGATGGTGGTCCAATGCGGGGTGAAGATCCAGTTCATCTCGAACCCGCTGGGCGGGGGGATGGTGGGCCTGCACCAGTGGCTCGCCTTCTTCCTCACCGTGGTGTGGCTGGTCGGCGTGGCGAACGCCGTGAACTGGATCGACGGGATCGACGGTCTGGCCGCCGGAGTGAGCGCCATCGCGGCGGTGACCCTCACCCTGATGGCGACCTTCACGAAGCAGCCGGCGCTGGCCCTGATGGCCGCGGCGCTCTTCGGCAGCCTCCTCGGCTTCCTGCGCTACAACTTCAACCCGGCGAAGATCTTTATGGGTGGTGGCGCGCAGGTGGTCGGCTTCATGCTCGCCGGGATCTCCACCGTCGGCGCCTTCAAGGGGCCGGTCGCCTTCACGGTCGTTTTTCCGATGCTGGTGCTCGCGCTGCCGATCTTCGACACGGCGCTCGTCATCTTTCGCCGCTGGCGTGCCGGACGTCCGATCTACCAGGCGGATAAGAGTCACCTCCACCATCGCCTGCTCGCGCTGGGGTTCTCCCAGAAGCAGACGGTCTTGATTCTGTATGGGATCAGCTTCGGGCTGTGCATCATGGCGTTTGTCCTGATGATGAGCCTGCGCGGGGGGTAGCCGCGGGGCGGCGACGGCGCCGCCGTTACCTTCACCGCCTCCGGCCCTGCGGACCGCCTCCGGGCCGCATACGGGGCCGGGCGTTTTCGTTTCGAGGGCGGCCGCGGCTGCCCGCCTGGAGCAGGGGATGAGAGTACTGGTGACCGGCGCGGCCGGTTTCGTGGGCAGCCGCCTGTCGAAGGCGCTGCTCCGGCGTGGGGACGAGGTTGTCGGCCTGGACAACCTGAACGACTACTATCCCCTGGAGCACAAGGAGCGGCACCTGGCGGACCTTACCGGGGAGTCCCGGTTCCGGTTTGTGCGGGAAGACCTGCGAAGCGCGGAAGCCGTTCGGGCGCTGGTCGAGGCGTTCCGCCCGGACGCCATCGCGCACCTCGCGGCGATGGCCGCGGTCCGGTACAGCGTCCAGCACCCGCTCATCTACGGCGAGGTGAACGTGCAGGGCTCCATGAACCTGCTCGACGCGGCCCGTCACGTGGGCCGGCCGCGCGTCGTGATGGCGTCCACCGGCTCCGTCTACGGCTCCGATACGCCGGTGCCGATTGCCGAGACGGCGGCCGCGGACCGGCCCCTTGCGCCGTACCCCGCGAGCAAGCGCGCGATGGAGCTCTTCGCGCACACCTACCATCACCTCTGGCAGCTTCCGATCACCGTCCTCCGCTTCTTCAACGTCTACGGCCCGCACGGGCGGCCGGACATGATGCCGTGGCAATGGGCCCAGATGATCATGCGCGGGGAGCCGCTCCGGCTGTACGACGGCGGCCGCCTGAAGCGGGACTGGACCTACATCGATGACATCCTGGCCGGATTCATCGCGGCGCTGGATGCCGGGCACGAGTGGGAGACCTTCAATCTCGGCTGCGGGCGGCCGGTAGACAACCTCCAGTTCGTCCGCGTCCTGGAGGCGCTCCTGGAGCGGGAAGCGGTGATCCGGGAGGAGCCGGCGCCCCCTTCGGAGCCGCTGATCACCTACGCCGACGTCAGCAAGGCGCGGCGGATGCTCGGCTATGAGCCGCGGGTGCTGGTGGAAGAAGGCCTCGCCCGCTTCGTCCACTGGCTCCGCGACGGCCGGCTGATCTGAGGGCGGTCGAAGCGCGGCCTCCGAACCGCCTCGCGCGGCGGGAGCCTTATGGCACGCCGGACCCTCCGACCGACATTACCGGGGTAGGAGCTCGCGGGTGGCCCGCCCCCTCATCACGTTCACGAGCCGCGGCTCGATCACGACCCAGGACGCAAGTGTGCTGAAAGTCGCATCCATCATCGGGACCCGCCCGGACGCGCTGAAGATGGCGCCCGTCATCCGGGAGCTCGGCCAGCATCGCGGCCGGGTGGAGCAGGTGGTCATCTCCACCGGGCAGCATCGGGAGATGCTCCAGCAGGTGCTGGACGTCTTCCAGCTCAAGCCGGACTTCAACCTGGACGTGATGCTCCCCGGCCAGAGCCTGGCGCAGATCACCGCCCGGGTGCTGGAGCGGCTGGACCCCGTGCTGGCGGAGATCCGTCCGGACGTGCTGCTGGCCCAGGGCGACACCACCACCACCTTCGTCGCCAGCCTGGCGGCATTCTACCGCCAGATTCCGGTTGGGCACGTGGAGGCGGGGCTGCGGACGGACAACCGGTACAACCCGTTTCCGGAAGAGCTCAACCGGCGGCTGACGGCGGTGATCGCGAGCCTGCATTTCGCGCCGACGGAGCAGGCGGCGGCGAACCTCCGGGCCGAGGGGATTGCGAAGGCGGACATCTTCTGCGTCGGCAACACGGTGATCGACGCGCTGCTGGACGT
>CAYQDT010000492.1:0-4110 GCA_964416225.1 uncultured bacterium | reverse complement strand
CCCGGAGAGGCGGAGGATGCCGATCCCCGCCTCTCCGGGTGCGGTGGCCACGGCCGCGATGGTGTCGGGTGTCACACCGGATTGTACCGCGTCCTGGCGAGGGCCCGGCGGCGAGCGGAGCGCTTTCCGTGCGTCCGGTTATCCGGGATGCGGGCCGGATGGATGGTCCGCGGGCGGGCCCAGGACGCCGCCCCGGCCGGACGCCGCGGAGGGCCGTGCCGGAGGCGTTGTCGAACTGGAGGGCGGATACCCGCGGCTCCAGACATTCTTCGGCGGAGCCGGGCGCCGGAGCGCCTGGCCGGCGCGCTGACGAGCGGGCTCGCCGCAACCGGGGATCGGCGGCGACAGGAGGGGTACATGAGCAGTGCGCTGCGGCCGGATCCACAGCGTCGGCGATCCGGCGCATTCCTCTGGGCGGCCCTGGGGCTGGCGATCGTGAGCGCTGCCGCGCCCGGCGCCGCTCTGCGCGGCGCCGGGGAGAGCGGCTACGACGACCACCGGAATATGATGGAGCAGCTCGGGATCCGGCAGCTCCGTCCGGGACCCAATCCGAACGACCAGTCCACGTTCGACGAGGCGAAGGCGAACCCATACCGGGGCAGCATGCCGGACGTGCTGCGGATGAAGGACGGGACGCGGGTGGTCCGTGCCCGGCACTGGCCCCGGCGCCGGGCGGAGATCGTGGAGGAGTTCGAGCGGGAAGTGTATGGCCGCATCCCGCCGAATGTCCCGAAGGTCACCTGGGAGGTGACCGCCACTACGGCGGGAGAATCCGGCGGCATCCCCACGATCACGAAGAGCCTCGTGGGGCACGTCGATAACCGCGCTTACCCGCAGCTCGCCGTCGACATCCAGGCGAGCTTCACCGTGCCGGCACGGACCCGGAAGCCCGTGCCCGCAATGATCGAGTTTTCCTTCGGCTTCGGCCGGCCCGGGGGGACCCCCGCCTGGCAGAGCCTGGCCATCTCGCGGGGCTGGGGATACGGAAAAATCAGCCCGACGAGCATCCAGCCGGATAACAACCGCCTGACCACCGGGATTATCGGCCTGACCAACCAGGGGCGGCCGCGAACACCGGACCAGTGGGGAGCGCTGCGCGCGTGGCAGTGGGGCGTCAGTCGCCTGATCGATTACTTCGAGCAGCACCGGGATTCGATGGTCGACCCGACGAAGGTGGGGATCGAGGGCCTTTCCCGTTACGGCAAAGCGGCCATCGTCACGGAAGCCTTCGAGCCGCGGATCGCGGTCGGTCTCATCGGTTCGTCCGGCGAAGGGGGAGTCAAGCTGCACCGCCACCTCTTCGGCGAGGCGGTGGAGAACCTGGCCGGCGGCGAATATTACTGGATGGCGGGGAACTTCATGAAGTACGGCTCCGCGGACCCGCCGCGGACCGCCGCCGACCTGCCGGTCGACTCCCATGAGCTGATCGCGCTCTGCGCGCCGCGGCCGTGCTTCATCAGCTACGGCGTGGTGGAGCGGGGCGACGCGAAGTGGGTGGACGCGCACGGCAGCTTCATGGCGGCCGTCCTGGCCGGACCGGTCTACCGCTTGCTGGGCAAAAAGGACCTGGGAACGCCGGGCGACTATCTCACGGACCCGATGCCCCCGGTGGGGACGCTGATTGGCGGCGAGCTGGCATGGCGGCAGCACGAGGGCGGGCATGACGTTACGCCGAACTGGCCGACCTTCTTCAAGTGGGTGCAGCGGTACATCCAGGCGCCCCAGCCCCGGGGGACCGACGCCCGGACGCGCGCGTCGGCCATCGAGATACCGACGCCGCGGACCGACGCCAACTCGATGACCGCCCACCGGCAGCTGGTGGAGAAGGCGGCAAAGGGCGGAGTGGACCTCTATTTCGTGGGGGACTCGATCGTCCGCCGCTGGGGCGCCAGCGATCCGCAGTACGCGGACCTCCTGCGGAACTGGGGGGAGAATTTCTTCGGCTGGAACGCGGGCGACTTCGGCTGGGGCGCGGACCGGATCGAGAACATCCTGTGGCGCCTGGAAAACGGAGAGCTGGAGGGCGTCCATCCCAGGGTCATCGTCCTCCTGGCGGGAACCAACAATATCGGCCCGCGGCCGGAGGACCCCGCGCTTGTGACCGATGTCCCCCGGGGAATCCGGGCGCTGCTGCGGGTGTGCCGGGAGAAGGCGCCCCGGGCGACGATCATTCTCACCGCCATCTTTCCCCGCAACGACAATCTGGCGGCCGTACCGGTGATCCGGCGGATCAACGCCAGCCTGGCCGCGCTGGCGGACGGACGGCGGATCCGCTTCCTCGACGTGAACGACCGGCTGGCCGATCGCGACGGCCGGCTCTTCGAGGGCATGATGAATGCCCGCGACCGGCTGCACCCGACGGTCAAGGGATACCAGGTGTGGGCGGACGGTCTGAAGCCGCTGCTCACCGAGCTGTTAGGCCCACCGGCCTCCACCGACCACGCGCCCCCGCCAACCGGCGATCCGAGCGCTCTTGCCGGATCCGCACCGGCGGCACCCGCGCCCGGCCGGTAGCCGCGTCCCGGCTCCGCGTCCCGGCTACCGGCCTTCGGAGTGCTCCCGGCTCCTACGGCTCGTTTTCGGGCGTGAGCTTGAGCCACCGTGACAGGACTGCGGCCAGGCGCGCGGACTGGATCGGCTTTGCCAGGTAGTCATCCATTCCTGCCGAGCGGCACCGCTCCTCGTCGCCGCTCATGGCGTGCGCCGTCAGCGCGATGATCGGCAGGTGACGCTCCCGCCGGGTCACCCGCTCCCGGATCGCCCGGGTGGCCGCCAGACCGTCCAGGTCCGGCATCTGCACGTCCATCAGCACGAGGTCGAACCGTTGGGATTGGACCGCCTCCACCGCCTCGCGTCCGCTTCCAACCAGGGTCACGCGATAGCCATGCTTCTCCAGCAGCCGCAGCGCGACGCGCTGGTTGACCGGGTTGTCTTCCGCTACCAGGATATGGCGGCGGCCCGCCTCCTCGTGCTGGAGTTCCGCAGGAACCGCCGCGGCCGGCGCGGTCGGCCGGAAGACTTCCGCGCGGGGTCTGGGTATGAAGTGCGTCAGAATGGCCTGCACCAGCTCCGGCTGGCTCACCGGCTTCGCGAGGCATGCCGCCGCCCCGCAGTCCTTCCAGCTCGGGTGCGTGCTGCCCCGCCCCGTAGAAGAGAGCAGCAGCACGGTACTCGTGCTTCCCCAGCGCGGATTCTGGCGGATGCGCCGTGTGAGCTCGAACCCGTCCGTTTCCGGCATGAGCGCATCGGAGAGGATCATGGGAAACGGCTCGCCGCGCTGGTGGGCTTCCTCGATCCGGGCCAGCGCCTCCGCCGCCCCCGTCGCCGTGGTGGGCCGCATGCCGGTGCTTTCGAGGATGCCGGAGAGGACCCGCCGGTTGGCGGCGTGGTCGTCCACCACCAGGATCGGAACGCCTTTCAGGCTCGGCGGCTCGGCGGCCGGTGCTTCGGCCGCGGGATTCCGCTTGAGGCGGAGGGTGAAGTGAAACGTGCTTCCCTGCCCCTCGACGCTCTCTACCCAGAGCTCGCCGCCCATCAGTTGGACCAGGCGGGTGGAGATGGCGAGGCCAAGCCCCGTGCCGCCATAGCGGCGGGTGATCGAGCTGTCCGCCTGCGCGAACGCTTCGAAGATGGCACGCTGCTTGTCGATCGGGATGCCGATACCGGTGTCACGGACGCTCCACTGGAGACACACCTCGGGCCCGAAGCTCTCCAGCAGCCGCACCGAGATCTCAACCTCACCGCGCTCCGTGAATTTCACGGCGTTGCCCACCAGGTTGATCAACACCTGCCGGATCCGGCCGAGATCGCCGACGAGCGCGTCCGGCACATCCGCCGCGAAGTCACACACCAGCTCCAGGCCCTTCTGATGGGCACGCGGTCCAAGGGTCTTCAGCGTTTCCCCCAGTGACCGGCGCAGGTGAAGCGGTGCGGGGTCGATCCGGAGCATGCCGGACTCGATGCGCGAGAAGTCCAGGATGTCGTCAATGATGGTCAAGAGCGACTCCGCGGAGCTCTTCACCAGCGAAAGGTACTCGCGCTGCTCGGCCTCCAGCTCCGTCTCGAGGGCGAGTTCCGTCATCCACAGCACGCCGTTCATCGGGGTGCGGA
>CAYQDT010000491.1:0-4124 GCA_964416225.1 uncultured bacterium | reverse complement strand
GTCCGGCCGCGCTCGAGCGCCCCGGCCGGCGGTCGCCGCGCCGGACGAAGAGGAGCAGACCGGGAGGATTAGCGCCCTTCTGCGCCATAGTGGACCCAACGGCCGGCGGTTTTGAACGTGAAGAGCGTTACCGCCATGATGGCGACGAACAGCAGCCACGCCATCGCGGAGGCGTAGCCCATATCCAGGTACGTGAACGCCCGGCGGAAGAGATAGAGCGAATAGAAAAGGGTCGAGTCAACCGGACCTCCAAGCGTCATCACGTAGGCCTGAGTGAAGTACTGCATCGAGCCGATGAGGCCCATCACCAGGTTGAAGAAGATCACCGGGGTGAGCATCGGGAGCGTTACGAAGCGCGCCCGCTGCCAGGCGCCCGCGCCGTCGATCGCGGCCGCCTCATAAAGCTCCGAGGGCACGTCCTGCAGGCCCGCCAGGTAAATCACCACCGAGCCGCCCACCGTCCAGGCGCTCATCAGGACCAGCGAGGGCTTGGACCACCGCGGGTCGGAGATCCATCCGGGCTCCGGCAGCCTGAGAGCGCCAAGGAATGCGTTCATCAGTCCGTACTGCGGGTTGAGGAGCCACATCCAGAGCACGGAGGCGGCGACCACAGGGACGATGGAGGGGACGTAGTAGAGCGTGCGATACGCCCCCACGCCCCGGACCCTTGCGTTTAGCAGGAGCGCCAGGAGCACGCCGAGCAAGATCCCGAGCGGCACGGAGAAAAGGGTGTAGTACAGCGTGTTGTACAGCGCCGTCCGGAAATAGGGATCGCTCGTGACCAGCTCGTGGTAATTGGCGAGCCCGATCCACTGTGGGGGCGACAGGATGTCGTAGTCGCAGAAGCTGAAGTAGAGCGAGGCGAGGAAGGGGTAAAGCGAGAAGGCGAGGAAGCCGAGCAGCCAGGGAGAGACGAAAAGCAGTCCGATCCAGCACCGCCTCCGCTTCGCAGGGCTCCACATTCGCCGCCGACGGGTCATGGTCAGGCGCCCCTTCGGATCCACCTCCACTCCCGGTGCAGCACGGCGGCATCGCCGCGCGCCATGGATCCTACCGGCTCGTTCGGTGAGGATTCATGCTCTTCCTACCCGATCATGCGTGGACATCCGGACCAGGATGTTCTCTCCTTTCCCTCCGACTGACGCCGGCGAGCGGGGAAGTTCACCGTGTCGGAGATTGGAGCGGCGCAGGGAGATACGGGCTGACTGCGGCGCGGTGGGTGCGTCCGCCGGCCTCCGCGTCACGCGCGGCGGACGGCGATCAGGCGCGGATTGCAAGCGGAAGCAAGGAAACCAGGGACGAAGAAAGCGGAAAGAGGAAAGCGGGAAGAAGAAAGCGCGCCGGTTGCGGCTGCCTCTCTCCCCGCTTCTCCCCGCTTCTCTCCCCGCTTCTCTCTCCGCTTCCACCTGCGTCCGGCGCTTCCGAGCTTCTCTTGCGGCTCCGGATCCTGGCTGCCGGCGTGGTGCGGCTCAGGCGACGAATTCGAAGCCGTCCGCGGCGGACGCCCGCGCCGACACGGCCCCGAGGTTCTCTTCGAACATGTTGAAGTTGCGGAGACTGCTCACGGCGCAGTCCACGAACGGTTTGCCGTCGCTCCCCTTCATGCTCAGCACATGGCGGAGACAGGCGCGGCCCACCATGTTCGGCGCCTTCAGCTCCGCCATCCGGGCGGCGTTCGCCCGCATGGGGTTGCCCCCATGGGCCACGGTTTTCATGGCCGTGATCCCGATGCCGGCCTTGTGCGCCTTCTCGAAGACCGCCAGCGTCTCCGGAGTGGTCGCGTAGGTGATGAATGCCTGGATACTGCTCACCAGGCCCTCTTCGATCTCCGCTTCAATGATCTCCGGGTACGGCACGAACGGGTGCTGGCTCACCCCGAAGTAGCGGACCTTGCCCTCTTTTTTGAGTCGCTCGAAGGCGCGATGCGTCCCCCGCTGCTCCTTCATCGCCTTCACGGACTTCCATCCATAGTGGGCGCGGAAGATGTCGTAATACTTCAGGCCGTTGGCGTTCAACGAGTTCACAACCTGTGAATAGGCGCGCTCCTCATTGTCCGGGTCGTTCGGGGTGGAGTCGACGGTGATGTCCGTGTAGTACGACTCCCGCGGAACATTCTTCAGCTCGGCCGGCATGGAGCGCCAGTAGCCCGCCTTGTGAATGAAGTTCATTCCTGCGTCCAGACCCGGGCCCAGCAGCTCCGCGGCGTTGTCCTGGCAGAACAGGATCCGACTGACTTCCATGTCCCCCATCCGGTTGCCGAGCCGCACCCGCGGCAGCTTGCCCAGGCGGTCCGCAACGGCCTCGGCGGCCTCGGCCCGCTGGGATGGCGATAGGGCGTAGCCGGCGAAGGCCGAGGCGAGCAGTCCTCCGCCGGCGGTCGCTTGCGCGAGCCGCTGCATGAAGTGGCGCCGGCTGAGGGAGCGCCCTCCCGGCTCCGATTGTCCGTGGTCTGGCATCACCGTCTCCTTTCAGGATGCTCCGGTCCTGGTTCCCACCCGGGGGCCGCGCGGAGCATGACCGGAATGCTCCACACCTGCCCGGCACGCGCCGGATCCTTTACTTCACGGCCAGCGCCACCGCACTCTCAAATTCGGACGACTCCAGCAGCTCTCCGAGTCGGCGCAGCAGCTCCGCGGGCCTCCGCGTGCGCTCGCCGCCAATCGGCTCGCCGGTCCGGGCGTTCACCACCGCCGGCCAGGCGCCGTCTCCACCCTGTTCCAGCGTCAACAGGTGCGCCCAGTGGAGCACCGGGCCGAAGTGCGCCTCGTCGCCCGTCTCCACGCCCCGCTGCATCCGCTCCGCGGCCAGCTCCACCACCTCATCCAGCCGCAGCGCTTCCGTTCCCTCGGCGGCGAGCGGGAAGAGGTGGTAGTGCCATTCCGGCGGCGCCGTGATCATCGAACAATGCCTCGCGGGCGACGCCGCTCCTAGAGAGCGCCCCCGATACGTCACGCACCGGCGCTACTGCCCGCTGCCCGGAGTCGGCGGAGCGCCGGGCCCCTGCACGGCCGCCCGCTTGCGGAACTCCTCGGCCGTCTGCGCGTACTCCGCCGTCTTCCCCGCCTCCTTGCGCTGCTCCCAATTCGGACGCAGGAAGCCGTCCAGCGGCCGCTCGGTGGGCGCGTTGTAGTCGCGATCCTCCTGGAACGAGTAGACAACGATTGAATGGTCCGGAAGCACCGGGCAGTGGTACTCGCAGAGGCCGCAGCCGGTGCAGAGGTTCTCGTCGACGGTCGGAACCCGCTTGAGACGGCCCTTGTTCCCCGGATCGCTGATTGGCCGGGAGGGGTCCCGGGCGAGACCGTCGTCCCATTTGTCCCGGAAGACAACCGCGGAATAGGGGCAGACCTCGGCGCAGACCACGCAGTCCCGTCCGCCGTTCCAGGCGACGCAGGTGGACTGGTTCACGTTGGCCAGCCCCATTTTGATCTTGAAGCGCTTGTCCTCCCAGGTGAATGGGCGGATGGCGTGGGTGGGGCAGACGTCGCCGCAGGCGGTGCACTTTTCCGCGCAGGCGCCGCTGCTGGGGACGAGGAGGGGAGTCCAGATCCCCTCGATGCCGGTCTCGAAGAGGGCCGGCTGGAGGGCGTTGGTGGGGCAGACCTTCATGCACTCCGCGCAGCGCGTGCAGGCGGAGAGGAACTCCTTCTCCATCAAGGCCCCGGGCGGCCGCATCGCCTTGTTGTTCCGGGGGTACCGCCGCATCCGACCCTGGTAATTCGCCGCATCCGCCTTCGCCGCAGCGCCGAACGCCACGCCGGCGCCCACGGCGGCCACCACGCGGCGCCGGCCGAGGTCGATTTCGGCTTGCCGCTCGGGCCGGGGCGCCGTGCCCCGCGGAGCAAGCCCCAGCTTCTCCTTGATGCCCGCGGGCACCTTTGCCTGGATCTGGATGACGTCCGGCGGACAGATCGTCTCACACCGGAAGCACTGGATGCACTCCCCAATGTTGTGCTCCACCTCGTGGGTCGCCTTCCGGTCCAGGTTCTCGTAGCAGCCCATCCGGCTCTGCAGCTCGCACTTCTTGCAGTGGATGCAGCCGTCCATCTTCACGTAGTGGCGCAGCCAGGAGATGCGGGAGATGAGCGCCAGCAAGCCGCCGTAGGGGCAGAGGTTGCGGCACC
>CAYQDT010000490.1:0-4126 GCA_964416225.1 uncultured bacterium | reverse complement strand
CAAGCAACACCGTTGCCTGGTTACTATAATACCAGTCCTACCTGCAGAAACTCAAACGCACGTTTGCATCCTTGGTGTGTCATTTCTAGGATTATCTGGTGTGAAATTCAGGATTATTTGGCGTATCCGAAGGCCCTGGTGAACCGCGCACGGGCCGGTCCGTGCCTGGGTCAGGCGGGCAGGGGCTTTCCATACACCATTTTCCTAATCCCGAACCTCGCAGGTGTGGATCCGCACGTCCCGCTTCCAGCTCCGGTCAACGGGAGCTGTCGTCGAGTTCCGGGTTGAGCGCCTGGGCGTTGCGGCGCGCTTGGTGGGCGCGGTCAGGGTCCGTTTCGGAAAATGCCTTCGCGCAGAGCATCCAGCACTCATCGGCCGCTGGTGCGCGATGAAACACGTCTGGATCGAGCGCCAGCGCGCGCAGGATCCCCTCGCGACCGCGGTCGAGGAACCCGATCTCGACCAGCCCCAGCGCCTCGCTAAGTGCCAGGAGCGGCTCGTCGACCCGGAACTCGACGCCGGCCAGCCGGGCACATGCCTCCCGGTCGCGCCGGAGACCGTACTCGCGGAACGTCGCGGACAGGTTCCCGATGCGCCAGAGCTCCTGCGTCGCCACCATGCGCGCCAGCACGTCCCGCTGCAGCTCGTTGAGCTCCGTGAGCGCTTCCTGGCGGCAAGGGAACGCCGCCGCGAGCATGGCTTCGACCAGCGGGATGGTGGCGAATTGCCGCGCCTGCGCGAGACGCTCTCCCAGAGCGGGGATCGCCAGGCGCTGGACTTCGGTGGGCAGTTGGGAAAGCGCATGGGCCACGTCGCCGCCGGCAGGACCCCCGGCCCCGAAGGCGTGCTCATATCCCTTCGGCGGGTGCGAGAGGAACCCCAGCAGCGGTCCGACCAGCTCTTCCGACGGCTGAAGGCGGGCGAGCTGGCACGCGGCTATGCAGCGCACGGCGGGCGCGGGATCGTCCGCCAGCGCGCCTTGGAGAGATTCCGGATCGCTGAGCTCTCCGAGCGCGAAGACGAGCGCCGCCCGGGTGCGTGCCGATGGCTC
The DNA here is from genome assembly GCA_964416225.1 of uncultured bacterium. Taxonomy (GTDB): domain Bacteria; phylum Armatimonadota; class SYMT01; order SYMT01; family SYMT01; genus CAYQDT01. The sequence continues at coordinate 3,075 of CAYQDT010000490.1, read as the reverse complement.
GCCGACCCGGCGGGCGCGAAGCAGCGGGCCGGACGACTCCGCGAGAGTGGGCAGGCACGCGAGAACCCAGGCTGCGCCGGCCCGGACCTCCGCGTCCGGAGCCGTCAGCAGGGGCTCGAGGACGGGGTAGCCGCGCAGAGACTCGCGGTAGATCCGGTGCAGGGGAGCCGCGTCGGGATCGTCCGGACCGGCGTCTTGCACGCCACCAGCCCAGTGAACGCGCTCGCCGTCGCCCCAGAGCGGACGGTCCCTGACGCTGAGACCGCCGGTAACAAGCTCGCCCCAGAACCGCAGGAGGTCGGCACGACGCGGCACTGCCGGGTCGGCACAAAGGCGAATCACGAACGGGACCACGTAGGGAGTGGCGGAATACCGGGTGCCCTGATGCAGCACGCTGCCGTACAGGGTGCGCAGAGACTTGCGCTGGTCCTTCGTGTCCGGCCCTGCTAGCCGGCGCAGCAGCCCCGGCACGTCGCGGGCGGAGCCGTAGGCGTGCTCCAGCCTGCCCCAGGGTATCTCGTCGAGCCCCTCGAACATCCGTCCTCCCTCATCCTAATCCGGGGGCGCCAGCCATCATTCGGACATCCACACGGGATCCCCGCGCCGATCGATGTAAAGATCATAGGCCTGGGGGCCTTGCCGGATCCGCACCGCGGCGAGCCCGTCCCGGAACGGCTGGGCGGCGCTGAACTGCGGCGGAATGACGGTCCGGCCCGACACATCGATGTATCCGTAGTCGCCCATTTCGCCCCGCACATTGACGAAGGCAACGCATGCCATTCCTTCGCTGAACGGGTGCGCCGCGGCGAACTGCGCGGGCACGATCTCTTCCCCGTGCCGATCTACGTAGCCGAAGCGGACGCCGTCGAGCGAAACGGCCGCGAGCCCTTCTGAAAAGGCGCTGGCGGAGACGTACCTGGGCCGGATCACTTCGTCGCCGTTCCGATCGATGAACCCGCTCTTCCGCTTCGGTCCGAGGACGAGGGCGAGCCCCTCCACGAACGGAGACGCAGTCGGAAAGCGAGGCTCGATCACGACTTCCCCGGAGCCGTTCAGGTAGCCCATCAGGGGCTTTCCCAGCGGTTGGAATGGAATCCTCTCCTCCCGGAATCGCAGCAGCCGGCGGGCTTCCGTCTCGAAGAGCGCTTCTCCGTGGGGGCCGAGGCATCGCCACCGCTTCGCGTCCAGGGTCGCCATAGCGCGGGCCGACGAGTAGCCGTCGACGGCGGCATACTGCGGCTCAACGACCCACTCGCCCGCCGCGTCAATGAAACCCCAGCGCGGCCGTCCGCCGGCGTGCGCCACCGCCGCCTCCGCTCGACCCTCGGCGAAGCCGCGGGCATGGTGGAAGCGGGGCGGGATCGCAACGTTCCCGTCCGGATCGAGATAGCCGTACCGGCCATTCTCGACGAACAGGGCGCGATCTCCGCAGAACGGACCCGCCGACCCAAATTGCGGAGGTATCACCAAGTTACCGGCTTCGTCGATGTAGCCGTGCTTGCCGTCCGCGGAAACGAGGAACCGAAGGGGCATGGTCGATGGTGTGTTCTGTTGTACTATTGCCGATGCCGCCGACCTCGGCCTTGAATGCCGAAGTGGGGATCGGCAAACCCCAGATTGGATGGCGTATCATCAGCCGGTGACCTGTTGCCGAATGCGCCGTTCGAGGTGAGCCCAGATGCGCGTGACCTTGCTGGAAGCGACCCACTATCCCCCGGACGGCTCCCCGTGGCGCACCGTTGACACGCCGAGCCCGTTCTGGCCCGCAATCGAAGCGGCCATTCGGCGGCTGGACCGGGACGAGTGGCCCATTATATGGCTGCACACCCAGCCCCCGGAAGAAGGGGAGATGCCGGAGAATGCGCTAGGCATCGTGGGAGGAAGAGGTGAATACAGCATTTTCCTCAGCCGGGATGGCGATGAGATCCACTTCGAAGACCCCTCCCGCAGTTCGCGCGTCGTGCAAGTCTGGGAGAGCGACCAAGGCTCCTTTGTCCCCGAGCGCTCGCTCTGCAGCGACCTGGGCCTGGTTCTCGGGATCGCCCGCTATTTTGCGGAAAACGCCGAACTGGACCCGCGTGTGATCTGGCGCGCATGGTAAGAACCGAAACGATTACGGGGCGGGATCGCTGTACGCCTCCACGCGCGCCTGCCGGGCGCCCGTTCAGTTGGAAGCAGGGTGGTCGCAAGCATAACAAGCGTTCGCTAAACTTACTCGTATGTTCCGGTGCAGCACTCACGAGTGCTGGCCATTTTCGGGATTATCTGGCTTGCGGATTCGTGTTCTTCCGCTTGCTCAAGACGTTCTGAACCCCCATCTTGTCCTGCTCGGTCAGGCGGTCCCCGTCAGGAAAGTAGTCGAAGCGAAACTGCTTGGTGCTCACCCAGATATTGGGTTGCGCGTTCTTTGGCTGGTTGGGGAAGCGGCCCCAACTCGCCGCGCCGCGGCCCGGTGCCGAGAGCCGCGGCAAGCCCTTTTGCAGGTCTCGGGACTATGCCTCCCTGTCCTCTACACTGGAGGGGCAGTGGCCGGCAGCTACGCCTCCAGCGCCAGCAGGCGGGGGTAGTCCGTGGCGGTGAGCGTCACCGTCAGTTCTGTGCCGCTGCGTGCCACCACCCGTACCGGGACGGAGGCATCCGTGAGCGGATCGTAGGCCGTCACCGTAGCGTGCTGCCCCCGCACGCCCTGGAGCCGCACGGTGTATTCTTCCGGCGCCAGCGCTCGGGTGATATCCCGCGTCATCACGTAGTACGGCAGGACGAAGCGGTGGGCGTTGGCCTGCAACGGTGTCAAGAAGAGGACTTCGCGGTTATACAGGTCCGGATGCTCGGGACTCCCGTCCCCGTGGAACTGCACGTGGTAGTGGGTGTCCGTGATGGAGGCAATCGTGAGCGGGCGGGTCTGCGTCAGCTTGGGATCCAGCCCCTGGCGGATCTTGGCGGTCAGGCGGCCGAGGGTGCGAAGCGCGGGGGAGACATAAGGCGCGTCCGCGGCCGGGTACTGCGAGTGTGAGCGGGCGTACTCCGCAAAGTTGTCCTGCACCAAGCCGAAGCCGGTATCCCCATTCAGGGCAG
>CAYQDT010000489.1:0-4136 GCA_964416225.1 uncultured bacterium | reverse complement strand
CTGCTCGGGCCGCTCCACGATCACCGTCTCGGCCGGGCGAAAGTCGGTGAGCCCCGGGCCGCCGCGCAGCGATACGATGAGGTCCGCGTGCCGGAGCCGTGTTTCCACGTCCGGGCCGTACGGCGGCGAGGCGCAGAATAGAAACGGCTCCGCGGCGGCTTCCACCTCAGGCGCCGGGCGCGGTCCCAGGGCACACGCCCGTGCCGCGCCGATGGCGTCCGGGCTGCCCGCGAGTGCCAGTACAAACTGCCGGCCCGCATCCCGGCGCACCGGCTCCGGGGAGACTTCCTTGATGACGTCCCAGAAGTTCATGGGGGTGGCTCCAGCACCGCGCGGCAGGTTTCACCCATCACGCCGGGGCTTCGTCCCTGCCTTCTATCGGCTGCCGCGCCGGCAATTGGATGGTGAATACGGTCCCCCGTCCCGGCTCGCTCTCCACGCGGATCGTGCCGTGGTGGACGTCGATGACGTTCTTCACGATCCGCGTTCCCAACCCGGTCCCGCCGGGCTTGGTGCTGATAGCGTTGTCCGTGAACATCCGCTCTCGGACCTCCGCCGGCATGCCGCGCCCCGTGTCCGCCACCTGGATCTCCAGTCCCGAGCCGCCGTTGAACGCGATGGGCCGGCTGCGGAGCGCGATGACCCCGCCCTCCGGCGTCTCCGGAATCGCGTTGTTCACGAGATTATAGAGAGCATTGTAGATAGCGCGCCGGTCCGCCTCGATCGGCCCGGTGTCGGCAAGCCCGGTGAGATCGATACGGATCCCATGCCGCTCCGCGACCAGACGGAGTACCTTGGCCACCGCCTCGGCCCGCTCGCGGAGATCGGTGGGCACGTAGTGCGGCTGAGAGATGATGCCCTTGATCGCATCCGCAATCTCGCGGACCCGCTCCTGGATGTCCTGGGCGCCGTCGTACACCATGCCCACCGCTTCCGGATAGAAGTCGCGCACTCCGCCGACGGCCCGGAGCACGGCCTCGCAGTCCGGTGCCGGCAGATGAAGCAGCGCCTGGTCCAGATCGGCGAACAGTTCGTCCAGCAGCATTTCAAGCGTCTGGGTCCCGGTGACCACCGGAGTGAGCAGGTTTTTCACGTCGTGACTGATGTCGCCGACCAGATTGATGACGGAGGAGCGCCGGGCATCCTCGTAGAGGCGCGCCGTCTCAATCGCGATCGCCGCCTGCGCGCCGATAACCTCCAGTATTTCGAGGTCTTCCTGCTCGAAGCCGCCCGACCGGCGGTTCAGCACCTGCAGCACGCCGAGGACCCGGCCGTTCAGGGTCTTGAGGGGTACCGCAATCGAGCTCTCGGTGCGAAATTGGGTGCGTGCGTCGACGTCCCGGTTGTGGCTTCGCTCGTCGGCGACCCGGTTGGTAATCCGCCCCACGCCGGAGTGGAACACCTCGCCCGAGATGCCCCGATCATCCGGCATCTCCAGCCCGGCGAGGCTCCGCGTGATCTCCGGCGTTGGCCCCACCACATACTTGAAGATGAGCGAGCGGCGACGCGGCTCATGCAGGTAGATCGTGCCGCCGCTGGCGTCCGCGACCTCGATCGCGACGTTCAGCGCCTCCCGTTCCAGGTCGTCCAGCTGCGTGCGGGCGTGGAGGGCAAACTGAAGCCGGCGAATCGCCGCCAGCTCGCGCTCGCGGCGGCGCAGCCGCTCCTGGAGCTGCGCCGCATCGGTGAGCTCGGCCGAGGATGGCCGGGCATTCGTGGGCGGGGTGCCAGATGTCATGACGAGGAAGAGGAAGCAGGCCGTCGCGGCGCGCCGCATGCGTCAACATTCGTTACTTTCTGGCCCGCAACCGCAGGCACCTGCACCGAAGGCGCGGCGGAGCGCGGCCCACATGGGCCCGGAACGGATCAGCCCAGCAGGTAGGCAAGCAGCACGCGGTGCATGTTCAGGATTCCCTCCACCGGCGCGACTTCGAAGCCGTGACTGTTGATTCCTGGAAACGCCAGCACCGCGACTCGCCCGACCTGCCCCGCGGTGCGGCTGCAGGATGCGTCGCTCCCGGCCTGGTCGTAGACCGCCTTCTGCGCGCCGAATCCCAGCGTTCGGGCCAGCGCGCACAGCTCATCCGAGAAGCTCTTCGTGTACGTGGCGGTGGAGTCCCGGTACCAGACAATCGGCCGGTGATCCAGCTCGAGGCCGTACTCCGCGGCAACGGGCCCGATCTCCAGGGAGAGCACGGTGTGCGCCGGCAGTTGTCCGGTGGCGAAGGTCGCCCCGCAGCCCATCTGCTCCTCGGAACTGCTGGCCACGAAGTAGACGTCGCCGGCCGGACGGGATTTCCGGAGGCAGACCATCACGTCCAGCATCACGGCCAGCGCCGCCTTGTCGTCGAGCCCGTAGCCGCAGATACAGTCCTCGAGCTCGAACAGCGCCTTACGGGCACGCGCCACCACCACCCGGGTGCCGGCGCCGATGCCCCGGTGCTCCAAATCCGCCGCGGTCCGCCGGGTCAGCACGCGGAGCATGCTCCAATCCAGCGGCTGGTGCTTTGCCTCGTCCACGCGGGGCGTCTCCGCGGTGGTGTGAAAGCTGCCGATACTCAGCACTCCGGGGACCGGCCCCCCCGGCGCCAGGATGTCGACCGGTCCCTCGCCATATTTCCATGGCGGGACGCCGCCCAGCGCCTCCACCCGCAGGGTGCCGTCTCCCTCCACCCGCTTGACGATCATTCCGACCTCGTCCTTGTGGGCGGTGACAATCAGCGGCTCCCGTTCGCCCCGTCCGGGGATTACCCCGATGATGTTTTCGGCGGCATCCTGGTGAACATCCCGGCAGCAGTCGCGAAAGTGTGGAAGCAGAACCCGGTCGATCTCGCCCTCGTCCCCGCCGGGCGAATGCGCGCACGCAAGGTCTCGGAGCAGGTCGAGCAGACGGTTGCGATCCATGGAGCTCCTCGTCAAAGGACCGGGCAACGCTCGGAGCCGGTCGGCGGGCCGCATGCTCCTCCGGGACCTTCGAGCGTCACATCCGCCGGCCGAAAGGCGCCGCGCCGCCGCGCCGGGCAGCTTCCGCCGCCGCCATGGAGGTGCGACGGTGGTTGAGAGGTTTTCACCGTCGGGCCATGGTCTAAAACACCGCTGTGCGCCGTGCGGCGCAAGGAGACAAGAGCATGTTTGGCATGGACCGGATCGGACAATTGCTTGGACTGGCGACGCATCCCCAGCTTCCAGAAATCGAGCAGGCAGTAGACCAGGGGAACATGGGAGGGCTGATGCAGCTCGCGCAGAACCCCGAGGTGCAGGAGCTCCTCGGGATGCTCAACAACCCGGAGGTCCAGCAACTGCTGGCGTTTGTGCCGAACCCGGAGGTCCAGCGGCTCCGGGAGCTGGTCCAGAACCCGATGTTCCAGCAATTCTCGCAGCAGTCGGGCGGAGCGTCCGGAGCAGCGGCGGCCCACCCGGGCGAAGCCCCGGCGGGAGAGCAAGACCAGAATCAGGAACAGAACCGGGGTGGAGAGCAGAACCAGGACCAGCAAGACCCGGGTCAGGACCAAGACGAGGAAGAGGACAACCGGTAATACACCGCCCGCTGGGAGCCGGCGGCGCGGGCAGCGGGGAGGCGCGCCGTGTGGCGCGGAAGCGTCGGCGTGCCCCGGGAACCCGGGAGGCCGTTCTGATCACGGCCCGCGCGCTGCTTGGGCAGGGCCGACCTGTTGCGGCGGCACGTCCGGTCCGGTGCCGCTGATGCCCGCCGGATCCGCTTTGTGCTGGAGCGGGCCGGCGATGTCCGGATCATCCGGGTGACCTGCGCCGGGCGGAAGCAGCAAAAAAGGGTGGTGCCGCCCGATCCCGGACGGCACCACCCCGGAGTGAGTGAGGTGCGGCGTTACTCCTCGCCGCCCTCCTCCAGCTCTTCGTCGTCGAACTCCTCTTCGTCATCCGCGCCGGAGGTGTTCTCCTTACCGTCCGCGTTGCTCATCAGAGCGAGCTGGGCGTCCTTGTTCGGATCCCGCTGCTTCCGGCTGCCTTCCCGCTTCTGGACCCGCTCGATCGTGCGGACGGCGTCACCCTCCTCCAGGCGGATCACCCGGACCCCCTCCGTCTGGCGCCCGATCTGCCGGATGTCGTCGACAGCCATCCGGATCACGATCCCGCGGGCAGTGCTGATCAGCAGGCGG
>CAYQDT010000488.1:0-4139 GCA_964416225.1 uncultured bacterium | reverse complement strand
GCGCTCCGGCGACGGGATCACTCTCGCGCGGCGCCCGCCTCTGCCGGGGTGACGGGCCGGTGGCGGGGAATCTCGTCCTTGAAATTGCCGAGGCTGCGCCAGTAGGTGCGCCGGTCCAGGTCCACCTCCGCCAGGGCCACGCTCCCCCAATCCCGGGCCTCCGCGAGGGTCGCGCCGTCGTGACCCCAGATGGCCGTCTTCATCCAGTGGGTGGAGATGTCCTCATACGTGCTGCTGACGAGAAAGACGTGGTTCTCCGCGGCGCGGGCGGCGGCCAGGTCCGGGTTGCAGCCCCAGACGGGCCAGGCGATCACCTCGGCGCCCCGGTTGGAGAGTTCGCGGGCGACCTCCGGGAAGAAGCCGTCATAGCAGACCATCAGTCCCACCTTGCCGAAGCGGGTCTGGAAAACGGGATACTCGCTCCCCGGCGCAAGACCGGCCGCCACCTCGCTGCGCGGGAGGCTCACCTTCCGGTACTTCCCCACCACCTTCCCATCCGGCCCGATCAGCACCGCCACGTTGTAGATCAGGTGCCCCGCCCGCTCGACCAGCCCGGCCACCAGGTAGAGGCCGTGCTCCCGGGCCAGCCCGCCGAAATACTCCGTGGAGGGGCCCGGAATCGGCTCCGCCACCTGCTCGAACCGCAGCCCGGTGCCGTAGTACGTCAGCGTCTCCGGGAGGACCACCAGGTCCGCGTGCCGGGCGGCGGCCTCCGCGATGAGCGGCGCGAAGAGGCGGCACTTCTCCGCCGGCGTCTTCCCTTCCCGCGGCCGGAAGTGGATCGCGGCGAGGCGGACCTTGCGCCCGGGCGGCGGGCCCGTCTCCGAGAGCGAGACCTGGCTCCACTCCACCTGCCCGCGCGGCGCCCACTGGAAGTGGAGCTCCAGACGGGCCTGCACCGCGCCCTTCGGAGCGAGATAGCTGGCGGCGACCTCCGTCCAGCCGCGCCCGTCCGTCTCGCCGTCCGGCGGAAACTCCTCTTCCGCGGCCGCCGGCTGGTCGCTCAGCAGGTACCGTTCCGTGACCGGCTCTTCCGAGGGCACCTGCCGGCCCGCGGCGTCCTGCCAGAGGAGCGTGGCGAAGACGCTGCGCCGGGGCAGCGGGATCCCGGCGATCTTGCGGAACGCCTGGAAGCGGTAATACCGGCCGCCCTGCACGGGGAGCGTGCGGGACCACCAGCCCTGCAGCCCCTCGCGGCCGTCCGCCTGGATGCTCCAGCAGCCGGCTCCGTCCCGGCCGCCGCCGGGCGTGAACCGGAAGGCCGGCCGGATCTCCTCCCGCGGCGCCTCCTCCTTCCAGGGGTTGCTCCCGCTCTCCGCGGCCATGCTGCCTCCCATTCCGGCCAGCAGCACTCCCATGGCCAGGAGCACCCGCACCCGGATCCATCCCACGCTCCAGCCGATGCGCATCGACGTCCCTCCACTGCTCGCTACATCCTTCCGCCGCGCCTGCCGCCGATCCTTCCCCCGATCCCGCCGCAAATCCCCGGGGCCCATGCCCGCCTCCCAGCCCGTGGCCGGTGCTCCCGCCGCGGGCTCGCCAGCGGCAGGCGAGTGGTTTCCGTGCGGGCGGGGTAGCACCCGGACGTGCGGCCATCAGGAGCAAGAAGAGCACCAGCGCACCGAGAGCACCAGCGCAACGGGAGCACCAGCGCAACGGGAGGAACGAGATGACTGTCCAGACGATCTGCGATCGCTGCGGGATGGAGTACACGTGGGCCGGTGTCACCGTCGGCGACCGCGTCTACTGCTGCATGGGCTGCGCGAACGGGGGCCCGTGCACCTGCCCGAACGGGTTGACGGAGGGAACCGTGGTGACGCGCGGCGGTGGGACGACCGTCGTATCGGACGGCGGCGCCGTGGTGGCGGGTGACCGGGTCGTCGCGAATGACGACGTGGTGATCGTGGAGTAGCGGGACGGCGGAAAGCCGGCATTCTCACCACGTAGACCCGGAGAAGGAAAAGGGGAGACCCGTGCGACCGACGGGGAGCGCGGTCCGGTACGCTTTCCCGGCGCGGGCGCGACCTCTCGCCGCCTTCACCGCTGCTCCCCCTCCTCCATCCATTCCGCTTCGTGTCTCCGTGTTTCCGTGTCTCCGTATCTCGGTGGTGAGATTTCCGGTCCCTCTCGGTGATGCAAAACCCTACCGATCCGGAATCCGTTCAAAACGTCGGATGCCTTATAATAGACATGATCCGGCGCCCGCCGCGAACGGGGGTGGAGGCTTGAGGAGGGCGGAAGATGCGGGTCCGACACGCCAACCGTCTCGTGCAGGCCGTGATGGCCCTGGCCCTGGTGGTCACCGTCATTCCACTCCTGCGTCCCTGGCTGCCGCACCGTCCGCTCCCCACGCTCCATCTGCCGGGCGATCTCCCGCCCGTTCCGGGCCAGGTGGTGGTGGAGAGCCGGGGTCCGCTCGCCGCCGGGGAGTTGGAGAGCCTGGGTACGCAGTACGGCATGACCCTCCGCCCGCTCGCTCCGGACGTCGAGCCGGCCGCGGGAGCCGCGGGCCAGCTCCTGTCGGGCACGGTCACGCGCGGCACCGTGGAAGGGCTTCTGCCGCGGCTGCGTGCCGACCGCCGCTTCTCCCTGGCCGAGCCGATGTATCGCTGCCGCCAGCCGGAGCTGCTGGACACGCCCGGAATGCGTCCGCTCCCGGTTCCGGTTTCCGGCGCGGCGAGGAGCCGGCGAGCGCCGGACGACCCGCTCTACCCGAAGCAGTGGAATTTCCGGATGGTCGACGCGGAGCGGGCGTGGAAGCACACCGCCGGCAAGGGCGTCACCGTCGCGGTCATCGACACCGGCGTCGCCTTCGAGAATGACGACCACTGCTACCTGGCGAAGGACTTCGTCGGAACGCACTTCGCGAAGGGGTACGACTTCATCCATCGCACGGAGCACCCGAACGACGACGAGGGCCACGGGACGCACGTCAGCGGGACCATCGCCGAGACCACCAACAACGGCGAAGGCGCCGCCGGTCTCGCCCACGAAGCGACGATCATGCCGATCAAGGTTCTCGACGATTGGGGCTCGGGCACCTTCGCCGACGTGGCGGCGGGCATCTACTGGGCCGCGGACCATGGCGCGCAGATCATCAACATGAGCCTGGGCGCGGGCTATCCGGACCCGGTGGTTCAGGAAGCGTGCCGCTACGCCGGGAAGAAGGGCGTGCTGATCGTCTGCGCCGCCGGCAACAGCGGCGCAGACGTCGGCTACCCCGCGGCATTCCCCGAGTGCATGGCGGTCTCCGCCGTCGGCCCGAGCGGGGAGCTGACCGGGTACTCCTCCCGCGGGAAGGAGATCGCCCTCGCCGCGCCGGGCGGCGACACGGCGCTGGGCACCGATCCGGACGGCGGCATTCTCCAGAATACGGTCGACTACAGCACCGGGATCCGCCACGACGACTACTTCGCTTACAACGGCACCTCCATGGCAAGTCCCCACGTGGCGGCCGCCGCGGCGCTGGCGATCTCTCGCGGCATCCGTGACCCGGCGGAGGTGCGGGAGCTCCTGCTGCGCGCGGCCACCCGCAAGGGACCGGAGGAGGAGTATGGCGCGGGGGTCCTGAACGCCGGCCGCACCGTGGCGCTGGCGGACGCCGCGCGGCGCGACTCCTGGCTGAAGCTCCTGTTCACGCTCATCGCGGGGCTCACCGGCATCGGCATCGGCGGCATCCGGCGCCATATCGGCTGGCTGAACCGCTTCCCCTTCATGCCGTTCGGCTTCGTTCTGGGCATGCTGGGGCCGGACCTCATCTTCGGCTGGCTGGGCTTCGGCACCCCGTTCAACATTCTGCTGCACAGCGCCCTGATCCCGCTTTACCTGCTCTGGGAAGCGGACAGCCGCGCCGTCTACCGCTTCGTCGCCGCGCTGGCCGCCGGCACGGCGCTGCACCTCGCGTGGGACGCCGGACTGGGCCACCTGCCGTTCGGCGGGGTGCTCCCCGTCCACGCTCTGCCGTGGCTCTGGGTGAACGTGGTGATCGGCGTCGGGATCGCACTCGTGGCCTACCGGCGGAGCTACACCTACCCGTAGGCGAGCGGCATAGGCGCCGTAGGGGGCGGTCGATCGGCGGGCCGCTGCCCGGCGCCTGCCGCGCACCCCGCGCTCCTGCTCCGTTGCGGATCTCCCGCTCC
>CAYQDT010000487.1:0-4152 GCA_964416225.1 uncultured bacterium | reverse complement strand
CCGTGAATCAGCTCCACCTCACGATCCAGATAGGAGGGCCGAATGCCGGCCTCACCGTGAGCGCCGTGCACCTGCGGAGACAGGTTATCCAGTGCGCGGACCTGGTAACCGTGGGCGAGAAGCTCGTCGGCAAGGTGGGAGCCGATGAAGCCGGCCCCTCCGGTGATGAGAATGCGTTTGCTCATTTGAAAGTCAGGCTGGGGATGGGTCGCCGGCACGGGGGAGGCTCGGAGCGGCGCGCTGCTGCACCGGCAGCGGCGCACGGAGCGGTGTGGCCGGCCGGCCGCCCGGACCATGAGACCCGGCGGCATGGATTGGACCCAGTTAGAGTGCCCGCTGCAGATTCGAGGTAAACGTGCGTTTTGCCGGTGGATCTCCTACCACACGTTCCAGAGAGCGATAGGTCCATTACATAAGAATCATTTAATCGTTCTATCGGTCTCATCCCGAGCAAGCGGGGGAGCCCGTCCTGAGGCGCCGAGCAGTCCCGGCTGAAGGACCGCGAATCGCGTTTAAACCGATCGACGAAACGCGTACCGTCGGAATAGCGGGTCGAACCGGTGGTGCAGCTCCGCCCGCGGGCCGGGCTGGCGGGACGGGCCGGCTTCCGCCGACTCCGGAATCATGGAGCGCGCGCTTCCCGGCTTCGCGGCGGTGGGCGTCGCGGAGGAAGGAGCGGGCCCCGGCGCTGCGCGGGCACGCTCTGCGGTCCAGGCAGCGTGGGACCGGCGCGGCGGCCCAGACACGGTGGGACAGGTACGGTGGGACAGGTACGGTGGGATTTGTGATTAGCGCGTGGATTCGAACTGCCCTGGACACCCTGGTGGGCCGGCCGCTGGCTTTGAACGAGGAGGAAGAGCACCGGGTCGGGGTGATACAGGGAATTCCGATGCTTGGGCTGGACGCCCTGGCTTCCGCGGCGTACGGTCCGGAAGCGGCGCTCACCCTGCTGCTGCCCCTGGGGGTCGCCGGCCTGCACTATCTCCGGCCGATCGTCCTCGTGATCCTGGGCATTCTGATCCTGCTTTACTTCTCGTACCGCCAGACCATCGCGGCCTATCCCACGGGGGGCGGCTCGTACACCGTGTCCCGGGAGAATCTCGGCACGCGGTTCGGCCTCCTGGCCGCCGCGGCCTTGCTCCTGGACTACACTTTGAACGTGGCCGTCGGCATTTCCGCCGGCGTCGCGGCGCTCGTGTCCGCCATCCCCGCGCTGCACCGGTTCATCCTCCCGCTCTGCCTGGGGGTGCTGGCGGTGATCAGCCTGGTGAACCTGCGCGGTATTCGTGAGTCGGGCTCGGCCTGGGCCCTACCCACCTACCTGTTTGTGGTCTCTCTGCTTGGAGTGCTGGCGCTCGGCATCTGCAAGGCGATCACCGCGCATGGCCATCCCCAGCCGGCTGTTGCTCCCCCGCCGCTGCCCGCCCCCACGATGTCCGTGAGCCTGTGGCTGCTCATGCGGTCGTTCGCCAGCGGCTGTACCGCAATGACGGGCGTGGAGGCCGTAAGCAACGGCGTCACCGCCTTTGCGGAACCGAGCGCGAAGCGCGCCCAGCAGACCCTCACCGCCATCGTGGTGGTCCTGGGCCTGCTCCTGGCGGGGATCGGCTACCTGTGCCAGACATACCGCGTCGGAGCGATGGACCAGGATGCTCCGGGATACCAGAGCGTCATCTCCCAGATCGTCAGCGCCATCACCGGCCGCGGCTGGCCTTACTATGTAACCATGGCGAGCGTCCTCGCCGTCCTGTGCCTTTCCGCCAACACCAGCTTTGCGGACTTCCCACGGCTGTGCCACCTCCTGGGAGAGGATGACTTCCTCCCGCACGGATTCGCTAACCGGGGCCGGCGGCTGGTCTATTCCCTGGGGATCAGCATCCTGACCGTGTTCTCGGGGGCGCTGTTGATCCTCTTCGGCGGCATCACCGATCGGCTGATCCCCCTGTTCGCCATCGGCGCGTTCCTGGCGTTTACCCTCTCCCAGGCGGGGATGGTGGTCCACTGGAGGCGGAAGGGGGGCCGGCACGCGGGCCTGGCGTCCGGGGTGAACGCGGCGGGGGCGGTGGCTACCGGAATCGCACTGGTGGTGGTGCTGATCGCCAAATTCCGCGACGGAGCCTGGATCACGCTCCTGCTGATCCCGGCCATGCTCACGCTGTTCAACCGCGTGAAGCGGCACTATGAGCAGGTGGAGCAGGAGACGCGCTGCGACCGTCCTCTCGATCTGGAGAACCTGGACCCGCCCCTCGTGGTGATCCCCATGACGGGCTGGAACACGGTCACCGAGAAAGGCCTCCGGTTCGGCCTGCGGCTGTCCCCGGACATCGTGGCCGCGCACGTTAGTACGGGCGAGGAGGAGGATTCCGAGCTGCGCGCGCGCTGGGCCGAACTGGTGGAGCAGCCACTGCGGAGCGCGGGCCGTCCCGTGCCGGTGCTGGAGGTGATCTTTTCTCCGCACCGGCATCTCATCACCCCGATCGTGAAGGTCACGCAGCGGCTGGAGCGGGACCACCCGAACCGGCAGATCGCGGTACTCATTCCGGAGCTGGTCGGCCCGCACTGGTGGACCTACCTGCTGCACAACCAGCGCGCATCTCTTTTGAAAGCGGTGTTCTATTTCTCCGGAGACCGGCGGATCGTGGTGATCAACGTCCCCTGGTACCTTTCGGATCCCGACCGTACCGTCCGCCGCGGCTGACCGTCCGGCGTCGCTCGGTGGCCCTCGTTCCTCTCCGCCAGCCGAACCTGCGTGCGCCGCCGCGGAGGTAGGCCTTCTGCCGGTACGCCGCGGCCGCCAATCCGCCCGGTGCCCGACCCCGCCGATGCCCGAGCCTTCCGATGCTCGAGCTTTCCGATGCCCGAGCCATGGACGGCAGGCCGCCGTTGCTGACGGTGTCCGGATGCCTGTCGCGCGGCGCGGACAGCCGCCGGACGCCGCCACGGGCGCCCCCACAGCCTCCCGTTTGGAAGGGATCGAGGCGCCGGATTCCGGTCCGCTGCGGACCGCCCGCGCCGCTGCCGGCGGCGGCTGATGCGGACCTATGCCTGGATCACGGCTCAGCGGCCCCGGCGATCGCTCCGAAGCGCGCAGTTACCGGCGTCAACGCCCCAATGGCCCCAAGGTCGGGCTTTCATACTTTGGTTGGAATTCAGCGCTCTGCCTCGGATGGGGAGTGAATCTTACCGCATACTACGGTTGATGGAGTCGAGCAGTGGCCTGCCCGGTAAGTGGGCGAGCAGTTGCACGAAGCCATTCCCTTGCGAAACGACAATGGCAACGCCCCCGAAAGGGGGACGACGCAAAGCTTCCGGCCTACAGCGGCGCGCGGCAACGACTCCGGTCCAGAGGGTGATGAGACCGAGCCGGTGGTGCGCGGAGCCAGGGCAGCGGGGCCGCCGAAAGCGCAGTGGCGCCTCCGGATCACGCGCGGCGGGTAGATGGGATACCCTCCGGGACGCGGTTCTGGGGCACTGGAGCTTTCTTGAATCGAACGGGCAAATCCCCGGAAACGGGGTGGCGCAAAGTCACAGGCCTAAACTCGCGGCATTCCGCGAGCAGGGCGGCTGGTCTGCCGAAATCCGGTCCGTTTCGGTTCCCTGACCAGCTGGGGCCGTTTTCGGAACGGCTCCAGGAGCAAGGGACATGTCAATGAGACCGCTGTATCGCGGGCTGCTGGGGAGCCTCCCCGTTCTGGCAGTCTGTGCCCAGTGGGGAGTCGCGCCGCTGGCGGAGGCGACGGCGGGTGCGCCGCTTCCTCCCCACGGGGTGCGGGGCTACCACTCCGTCCGGCCGGCTGCTCCGGCCCGACTGCAAACCACACCGGTGGCAGAACAAATGCCCGGGCCGGTGAGTGATGATTCCTGGAAGGCGCAGGCTGTCTGGCCCGTCGCCGCCACCGTCCGGACCGCGGATCGAAGCCGCCTCCGCCTGGAGAGGAGCGTGCAATGATTCGGGTGCGAGCAAACCTACTTAGCTGGTTCGCGGGCACGCTGGTGCTGGCAGGCTCCTTGCTGGCCCCGGCCGCGGCGCATGCGGGCGGCATCGCCCGGGATCTCGACGCCGTGCTGGCTCAGTCCAGCCCGCTGGACGGGCACAAGGTCCGCGTGATCGTCCGCTTCAATCGCTCCGGGGTGAACAGCGCGCTCTTCGCG
>CAYQDT010000486.1:0-4161 GCA_964416225.1 uncultured bacterium | reverse complement strand
CAGGGTCACTACCGCGGCCTGGATCTGGTTTCCGGGCGGGTGCTCCGGTTCAAGCCGAACGGAGACCCGTCGCTGAAGATCCCGCACATGGGCTGGAACGAGCTCCGGTTTTCGCGGCGGACGCCGCTCTTCGCGGGCCTCGACGAGGGGGTCCAGGTTTACTTCGTCCACAGCTTCTACTGCCGCCCGGAGGACCCGTCGGTGACCGCGGCGACTTGTACCCACGGCGAGAGCTTTTGCGCCGCCCTCGCGCGGGACAACGTGTTCGCGACGCAGTTTCACCCCGAAAAGAGCGGGGCGGCCGGGCTGCAGATTCTGGACAACTTTGCGCGTCTTTGAGGGCGCCCCTTCCCACCGACGTGAGCGCATTCCTCTCGGCAAACAGCGGAGTAACCATGAGCTTCGAGATCATCCCGGCAATCGACATCCGCGGCGGGCGCTGTGTGCGTCTGCTCCAGGGCGACTATGACCGCGAGACGGTGTTCGGTGACGACCCGGTGGAGATGGCGCGGCGCTGGGAGGCGGCGGGCGCGGCGCGGCTGCACGTGGTGGACCTGGACGCGGCGCGGAGCGGGGAGCCGGTTAATCTCGAGGTGGTGCGTCGGATCGCGGCGGCGCTCTCTATTCCGGTGCAGATGGGCGGAGGGGTGCGCGACCGGGATGCCGTGCTGCGGACCCTGGACGCGGGCGTGCAGCGGGCCATCGTCGGGACGGCCGCTGCCTCGGATCCTGAGACGGCCCGGCTCCTGTTCGCGGAGTTCGGGGACCGGCTGATCCTGGGTCTGGACGCGCGGGACGGCAAGGTTGCGGTGGCCGGGTGGCGCGAGACGACTTCCTGGAGCGCCGTGGAGTTGGCCACGGAGATGGCGCGCGCCGGCGCGCGCCGGTTGATCTTCACGGACATTGCCACGGACGGGATGGGCACCGGACCCAGCCTGGAAAGCACGCGGCGGCTCGCGGAATCGCTCTCGATCCCGGTCATCGCCTCCGGGGGCGTTGGATCGCTGGAGCACATGCTGCAGGTCGCCCGGCTCGAGACCGCGGGCGTGGAGGGTGTCATCGTCGGCAAGGCGATCTACACGGGGGCCGTGGAGCTGCCCGCCGCCCTCGCCGCCCTGCGGAGCAAGGGGTAAAGGCGATGGTCGCGAAGCGGATCATTCCCGCGCTGGACATCAAAGAGGGCCGGGTCGTGAAGTGCGTGCGCTTCCTCGATCCCAAAGACGCCGGCGATCCGGTTGACCTGGCGCGCCTCTATGACGCGGAAGGCGCGGATGAGATTGTCTTCCTGGACATCACCGCCTCCCACGAGAAGCGTTCGATCATGCTGGACGTGGCGCGCCGCGTCGCGGAGGAGGTGTTTATCCCCTTCACCGTGGGAGGGGGGATCCGGACCGTGGAGGACATGCGGCAGATCCTGAAGACGGGCGCGGATAAGATCTTCATCAACACCAGTGCCGTCCAGAACCCGAACCTCATTGAGGAAGGCGCCGATCGGTTCGGCACCCAGTGCATCGTCGTCGCCATCGATGCCAAGCGCCGGCCCGAGGGCGGCTACGAGGTGTACGTCCACGGCGGGCGCACGCCCACGGGAATGGATGCCGTGCGCTGGGCGGAAGAGGTGCAGCGGCGCGGCGCGGGCGAGATTCTGCTCACCAGTATGGATGCGGACGGCACGCGCGAGGGATACGACCTCCCCGTCACCCGCGCCATCGCGGAAGCGGTCTCCATTCCGGTCATTGCGTCCGGCGGAGCGGGCACCCTGGAGCACATCCACGAGGGCGTGACGGAGGGGAAAGCGGAAGCGGCGCTGGTCGCCTCGCTGGTCCACTACAACATTCACACGATCCGGGAAATGAAAGAGTACCTGCGGGAGCGCGGCGTGCCGGTGCGCGGATAGCCGCCGGCACCTCCGGCGCCATCGCGCTCGAGGAGAAACGATGTCCGAAGTAGCAGCCCACGATGCGGCCGCCTCCATGGCAAGCATCCTCAAATTCAATGAGCAGGGTCTCATCGCCGCCGTGGTTCAGGACGCGGACAACGGTGAGGTGCTCATGGTCGGTTGGATGAACGCGGAAGCGGTGCGCCGCACGGTGGAGAGCGGCCGGGCCACCTATTGGAGCCGCAGCCGTCAAAAGTACTGGGTGAAGGGCGAGAGCTCCGGCCATGTTCAGCATGTGGTGGAGCTGCGGACGGACTGCGATCGCGATGCCCTGCTGGTGCGCGTGCGCCAGGAGGGGGTCGCCTGCCACGATGGCTACCGGAGCTGCTTCTACCGGACGGTCGGCGCGGGCGGCGAGCTGACGGTGGTCGAGCCGCGGCTGGTCGATCCGGAAACGGTGTACGGTCCGAAGACGGGCGCCTGACCGCTTTCGGACGACGCCCAGGTGCCGGACTGCCTCTCCCACGTGTAACGTACGGGGGAGGCAGTCCGGCCCTACCGCAGAACGGCGCGGGCTATTTGTGCATGATCTCGTAGACCGCCCCGTTGGAGAGCGAAACCACATACAGGTTCCCGTCCGGACCGGTCTCCACGTCCGTTCCGATGCCGAAGTTCTGACCGAACATCAGGCTCTCGCTTTCCGTCCCGTCAAACTTTCCGCTGTTGTCCGCCACCCGGTCTGCCAGGCGCGGGTCGCTGAACGCCAGGTCTTTGCGGTCCCGCGTGAACTGGAGCCGGAAGAGGTAGCCGTGCTGCAGGAAGGTCCGCGCCGCTCCCACGAATAGGTTCCCCTCGTACTGGCGGCCGAGCGCGCGGCTGTTCAGGAATCCGATGCCGGCCGGAGCGACCGCGAACTTCCAGCTCAGGCGGGGATCGGTGTAGCGCGAGCCGGGGAGCGTCCACATCCGCGAGAGCGCCTCGGCGGGCGTGTCGGCGATGTTCACCGGTGACCACCGTACCTGCTGCAGCCCGAAGAACTGCGGGCTGGTTTCGATCTGTTTGTACTGCTGGATCCGGCTGAGGGGACCCATCACCTGTACCCAGCCGCCGTTGAACCCGGCATTCACCTGGTTGATCTCATCGAACGAGTCGTCCCCGTTTTCCTGGGTCCAGAGACGCCCACCGTGCGGGTCGAACGCCATCCCGAAGCTGTTTCGGATTCCGTAGGCGAAAATTTTCTGGATGTTGGCCCCCACCTCTCCGCCCATCTCCGCGCCGACTTCGAAGAATGGGTTGTCTTCGGGGGTGGTTCCATCGTCGTTCAGCCGGAGGATCACGCCGGTCAGGTGGGCGTCGTCGGGCTGCGGGCCGCCGAATGGGTCGTCCGGAGCTCCGTTCATAAACGGCCCGAGCGGCAGGTTCTGCGGCTGCCCGCGCCGGCCATTGTCGCCAATGATGATGTACAGCTTCGGCGTATCGTGATGGCCGCGATCGTGCGCGCCGCGGCTCCGGGACCGGTGTCCATGTCGGGCACCGCCGCCGTTTCCCTGACCATCCATCGGGTCGCCGCGGTCCTGGTCGCCCTCGTCTCCCTGTTCGTTCTGTGCACCCTGGCCGCCTCGGTCGCCGTTGTCATCGCCCTGGACGCCGCTGTCATCGCCCTGGTCGTCCTCAGCCTGACCCTCGGGACCGAAGCGGATCACGCCGCCGTTGTGGTTTCCGGCCGGCGGCTGCCCCGCGTCCGCCTGGAACGCGTGCAGGCGGATCAGGTTCCGATCCATGTTGAGCGTGGAGCCGTTCCAGATGAAGCGGTCCACCCGGTTTCCGAGGAGCGGGACCTCCAGCGTTTTGGAGCTGTCGCGGCCCGTACTGCTCTCCGTCCAGTAGAGATAAACGAACCCGTTCTGACGGAAATCCGGGTGAAGCGCGATGCCGAGCAGCCCCCGCTCGGAGGCCGAATTTACCGGCAGGTCGAGCACGGTGCCGTGCACGACGCCGCCGGTTACGCGCTTCACCTTCCCCGTGTTTTTCTCCAGCAGCAGGAAGTCATCGGGGCCGATGAACGCCATCTGGACAGGGGTGGTCTGGCCGGTGATTACCGTCCGGACGGTGAGATCCGGATCGCTGACGCTGGGCGCCGGGAGCTGCGCCTGGGCGGGACTTCGACCGGCTACGACAAGCACGGCCGGTACCGCCGCCAGCAGAACGGCGCTTCGCAGCATCGTCCCGGCGAGTCGCGTCGGGCGGAGCGTTGTGGCCCAAGTGACGGAGCGGATGTGACG
>CAYQDT010000485.1:0-4167 GCA_964416225.1 uncultured bacterium | reverse complement strand
CTTTCCGGACAGTTCCTTCGAGGACGAACCCGAGGCGCTCACCGACGCGTCGGCTCTTTCGGTTCGCCGACGCACAGCGTATCTCCAGGCGGTTCAAATCGAGGGTCTCGAAAGCATATGCCGCCAGCATTCTCGCCGCTCCGGTTGCGAGACCCAGCCCCTGGAACGACGGGGCCAACCAGTAATCCAGATTAGCCGATGCGTTCCACCGATTGATGTGAGAGAGGCCGATCATTCCGGCCAGGGCATCACCTCTCCAGATGCCCGACCAAAAGCCGCTTCCGTTGGAGATCCCCGCCAGCGACTCCACGATGAGCCGCTCGTTCTGTTCGCGGGTCGGCCACCAGTCGAACCAGTACATGCCTCGGCTCGCCGCAACCAGCTGGTAGAGAACCTCGGTCTCACTGGTTTCCAGGGGGCGAACCAGCAGTCCGTCCTTAGTGCTGGAAGCTAGCATGGCTCCTCCGAATGCGAGACCGGGTGTCCCGCGCGCGGATCAGGCCCGCGCACGCCGAGCGGGGGCCGGTCATCCCGGGGGCCAGGGCAGTCGACGGGCGCACCGCCCCGGTGTTGTCCAGGGTTATCCGCCTCGCGGCAGAACTGACGGAAGATCGCACGTAGTTCCGGTGAAATAGCGACGAAGGCGTCGAAGGCCCCCACGCGAAATCGACCGGCAACACCTGTGGCCAGCAGAATCTCTGGCAGGATGAGCCGTCCAGCCATGAATGCTCTCCATCAGTCGATCCGTAGCGTCCGCACCGATCCCGGGCTGCCCGCGCCGCTTGATACCGCCCCCGCTCTTGGGGGCCACGTTCAGCCGGGATGCTTCCGCCGCGCCGCCGCACCCTCGCGTCAGGCGGTGCTGCCCCTCCACGAGGCCGTTCATCCGGCGGGATGCCGGCCGCGGGCCACCCCCCCGAACCGAAACACGGCCTATATTTTGTAACACCAGCCGAAATGGTGAGTGTCGCGGAATGCTCCGATCGGTGGTAGATGGGGGCTTTCATGCCGGTCGAACCGTCGGACCGCACCCGCCCCCGGTACAGCACCGCGCCGCGCTGCAGCGGGAGGTCGATCACCGGCTGCGGAGCTTCCTCACGAAGGAGCAGCAGGCACCGTTGTGGAGTCCACGCCGGGGGCCGGAGAGCTCCCGCCGACTTCGGTCCTCCCGGAGGGCCCGGGGCTCCGCCTCCGCCCGGAGCGGAGCTCCCATCCGAATCGCGCCGCGCGGGGCCACCCGCCGCCCCGGAGCAGGTCCAGCGCCACCCGCGCTGTGGTGCGGTAGAGCCAGGCCTTTCCGGACGCCTCGCCCCGGAAGCCGGCGCGGGCCCGCCAGGCCCTGTAGAAGGTGATGGCCAGCGCTTCCTGCGCGTCGTCGGCGCGGCCCAGCCGGCGGATGAACAGACCGGTCAGGCCCCGCTGGTGGCGCCGGAACAGCGCGTTGAACGCCTCGCGATTCTCCGCGGCGGCCGCCGGAGGTAAAGAGGGGGTGAAGGCGCGGGACGGTAGTCACCCTCCGGCGCTCACGCGGGGACGCTCGCCCGGCGGCCTCCGGGAGGCACCGGCGGTCGCGTCAGCGGAGGGCCGTCCGCACCTCCCGCCGGCCCACCGGGAACGAAAGCTCGGCGCTCTCCGGCCGCCAGGCGGCGCGGCGGCCGGGTGGGAGCTGCACGCGTCCGAGGAGCTGGTCTTCCGGGACGAAGCCGAACTGGCGGCTGTCCTCGCTCTGCGCGCCGTCCCCCATCACGAAGAGGCAGCGCGGGGGCACCCGGACCAGCACGACGCGCTCGTCGCCCTGGAACCGGGCGCGGTCATGCGCCGCCAGCCGCTCGAACCGGGCGCGCTGCGCGGCGCGGATGGGGGAATGGCGCACCTCGCCGGCGTCAGCCTGCGCCCACGCCCAGAACCGCTCGCCGCCGGTCGCGTACACCCGCTTCACACAGGGGGTGCCCACCACCCGCAGGATCACCACGTCGCCCGGGCGCACGCGGTGGGTCCGGCAGTAGCCCGGATCGAACAGCACCACCGCGCCGGCGGGGAGCGTCGGCTCCATGGAATGCCCCCACACCACGCCGACCCGCCATGGCAGGAGCTGCGCCGCGGTGATCAGGCTCAGCCCCGAGCCGAGCAGGCCCGCCACGCGGCCCGCGAGGAGCCGCCGCGCGGGAGCACCGCAGGGGCGGGAGGGAGCACCGCCATGAGCGCGGCCGTCCGGCCCGCTTCCGATCCGCCCGCGCAAGAAAAGTCTCATGAGGAAAGGAGCAGCATGGCACCCGCGCGGCCGCGCGGATGCGGGGTCTAAACAGGAAGGGGCGCCGGGCTCGGCCGGCCGGGCTGGGCCGGACGAAGGGGGCGGGGGTGGGCCGGGAGGGCGGAGCCTACCTTGGGATCCGCCGCCCCGCCCCCTGACGACAGGCAGCCTGGAGGGTCCGGTTAGAAACCGGGGGAGCCGTCGCCGCTGAACCGAGAGCGACCGGGAAAGGCCTCCGCGTCGTCGCCGCTCGCCGGGAGCGTGGACGGCTCCCCCGGGCTCTTAATTGTTCGGGGGAGCGCCGGGTCCGCCCGGACGCCGCTGCGGGAACTGGAAGGGAGCGCCCTGCAGCGTCTTGAGCTGCTGCTTCTGGGAGGCTGTCAGGATCCCGTTCAGCTTCGCTTCGGTGCCGGCGCGCAGGTCCCGCATCTTCTGGAACGACTGCTGCCGCTCCTCGGGGCTCGGCGGAGTGCCGCCCGGGTCGAAGCCGGTGAAGAGCTGCCGCATGGCCTCCCGCTCACCCTGGAGCGCGCTCCGCACCTGGTCCTGCTGGTCCGCCGTGAGGCCGAGCTGCCGGGCGACCTCCGGCCGGTCCACCGCGCGGATGCCCATCTGCTGGAGCTGGAGCTGCTTCAAACGCGCCAGTTGATCCTTGCTGAGGATCTCCGCGACCTTCTTCTCCTGGTCCCGCTGCATGGCGGCAAAGCGCTGCTGCCGCTCCTGCGGGCTCAGGTTCTGGAGCTCCTGGAAGTTGGGCCGCGGGGCGGACTGGCGGAGGTCGCCGAGCAGGTCCACCTGCGCCGGATCCAGCTTCAGCTCCCGCTGCACCTCCGGCATGGAGAGCAGGCCCAGCGGTCCTCCGGGCCCACGCGGGCCGCCGGGACCGAACGGTCCGGGCGGCGGGGCCTGCGCGAAGGAGGGGGCCGCGGCCGCCGCGAGCATTACCGCCGCGAGGAACGCACTGCGGAAGATCTTGACATTCATGTGGCTCACTCCTCTCACCCTGGTTGGTGGGAAAGCACTCTGCATTGTGGGGAAGGAACCCCAGCCCGGCTCGGAACGGCTGCGCCTCTTCCGCCCGCAGTCAGGCCTCGCTTCGCGCGTGGCATGCTCCAGCGCGGCATGCTCCATGACGCTCCGACTATTAAGGTGATGTGAAGGGGGATCAGCGGCCCATCACCGCCGTGCCGGACGCCCCGGCACTCGCGCGCAGACGCCGCACCGCTCGGGTCGTTGAAGCTGGCCACGGTGCCGCTGGCCTGGCCGAAGGCCGCGCAACGGCCCGCGCCGGATCCCGGGCGGCGGTTCGTCTGCGGGTTGTCCAGGGTGGCCGGCGCCGACATCGCCGCGGCACCCGTGGTCAACCGCTCGCCGGTCCTGCGGGCCGTCTGCGCGTTGGCCGTGCGGCCGGAGCCGCGGGCTGCCGGGGAGCCTGTCCCGTACGGAATGGCGCGGGGCGGCTCCCGGAGTCCGCATTCACGACCAGAGACGGGCTGGGATATTAAGCCGGTGTGAAGGCGGCTGGAGAGGCCGAAGAGGCGGGGGTAAAAGGAGGCGCCCCGGGGCCGGCGGATCGGCCCCCGGAGGCGCGGGGGAGGAAACCGGGCGAAATCGCCGGATGATCCCGGGCCGCGGCGCGCGGCCGGATCAGCGAGTGGGGATCAGGACCGCGCGCTTCACAGGCCGGCGGCGCGCTCGATCTCTTTCGTGAACGCCGGCCCGTCCAGCTCGCCCTCGCCGCCCGCCACCAGCGCGGTGAGGTGATCGTGCACCACGTTGGCCACCGGCATCGGCACCTGTCGCTCCCGCGCGGCGTCCAGCACCAGACCGAAATCCTTGCGCAGCAGGCGGGCGGCGAAGAGGGTCGAGGACTCCGCCGTGGAGAGGAACTTCTGCTCCACCAGGGCCCGCCCGTA
>CAYQDT010000484.1:0-4171 GCA_964416225.1 uncultured bacterium | reverse complement strand
AACCGGGACTAAAACGGTCGCTAACCGGGAGATGACCTACCCCCGCGGGGGCTTCTAATACGCAACGGTCCGGTAACGCCGGCCCGTTGTGCTGTCCGGGGGTCTGGCTGCGTCTATCCGGGTGGCCGGCCGAACGTCCCGGGCACCTGCGCAGGCGGCCCTGATTCGTCGCTGGATCGTGCGTGGGAGCTCTCGGCGCGTACCGCCGCCGCCAGTGAGGGCGCGGCGGGAATCGGTCGCCGGCCGGACCCGCGCCTCGGCCGAATGCCCGCACTGGCCTCACGGAGCGGACGGGCATCCCGTGCGGAAAGCCTTGTGCGGCGCGGACGCGGCGGAGTGTGAATGGCGTATGCTGAGGGCGAGATGTCCGTTACCATCCCCGCCACAGATCCGCGCCTCGCCTTTTTCGGTCCGGAGCCTGTTGACCCGACAACCGACGGAGTGCGTCTCCAGCGCTTTCCGACTTCCGCCTCGGCTGTCCTCCGGAACCAGCTGGGTCCGCTTGCCAATCTCCGCTCGTCAAGTGGCTGCGCCGTAGCGCTCCGCACGGACAGCCCCACGGTTGAGCTCCACCTGACCCACCTGCGCCACCATCAACTGGTTCCCCAGGGAGTGGCATGCGAGGTGGAGCAGCCGGATGGCTCGTGGCTGGCCTTCAACAGCCTCGATCTTCGCGAGCAGGCCGGCGAGGTCCGGGTCCCGTTCGCGACCGGCATGGGCGCTGGTGAAGCGCCTCGCACGGTGCTCCTCTGGCTGCCCCTCATCTCAACCTGCGTCGTTCAGGCCGTGCGGATCGAGAGCGGCCGCCAACTCGAGCCGGTCGTCCTGCCGGATGCTCGTTGGCTTGCCATTGGCGACAGTCTCACTCAAGGCTTCTCCGTCCAGTCACCGGTCCAGCACTGGGTCCACCGCCTTCAGCGTCGGTGGGGTCTCACGGCCTGGAATCTGGGCGTGGGCGGGGTCAAGATCGAGCCCGACCTCTTCGAGTGGGCCCTTCGCCGGAAGCGCTGGAGTCTCGTCACCATCGGGCTGGGCAGCAATCATAGCTGGAGCGAAGCGGAGGTCGAAAGGGTGCCGGAGCGCGCCGCTCGAATGGCGGAGATGGCTCTGGAAGGCGGCCATAACCGCGTGGTCTGGCTGCTTCCGCCTTACAAGCCGTGTGAGGACGGTAAAGGTCCGGAAGAGTTCGCGGGCGTGCCGCTGAACCGCGAGACCGGAGAGCGGGTCCGGCGCGTTCGCGAAACCCTTCGCTCGACCCTCGCCGGGTTCGAACCTGCGCTGCAGGTGGTGGGCGACCTCACCCCGCGTGACCCACGCTACTATCCGGACGGGCTGCATCCGTTCGCCGCCGGCTTCGCGAGCTACGCGGAAAACCTCGACCGTGCCCTCCGGCACGGTTGAGTTCCAGTTCCGGGCAGAGGGTGTCACCTCCGGAAACCCCCTGCCCCGACGGCCGGCTCCGATCAGAACCCGCTGACGAGACCCTGTGCCTCTCCGGCCAGCGCCGTCGGCGCGGCGAAGCCGATGGCGTTTCGGCGCGCGAAGTAGCGACCGGTGAAGCCCCCGGTCGCGTCCATCGTGTGGATGCCGCTGGAGAATCCGACAATGCTGGTGCTGAACGGCACCGTCACCTCGAATCCTGTGATGTCGCCGTTGCCGAGCCCGCTCTTGTCCAGGAACGGGGGGAGGTTCCCATCCAGGACCAGCATTACGGTCAGTCCCGCCGCGGGAAAGGGAAGCTCGCGCAGCAGCGCGGAAAAGAAGCGGGAGCCGGTAATGGGCGCCGAGAAGTCCACCTGAATCGGAGTGCCGCCGCTGTTGAAGATCCGCCGCTGGGTCGCGGTATGGCTGTAGGCGGTGATCGCGTCCGCGCCGAGGTGGAGGCGGGTCTGGAGCCGCTCGCGTGCATCGAGCGCCGGCGCCGAGACGGACGCCACCAGCGCCACCGCATTCACGGGTTCGCCCGCTTCGCCGCTCGCGGTCCGCTGTGAGTGCAGCAGCAGCTTCCGGCAGACCCCGCTCACGGAACGCAGGACCTCCGGGTTCCGGCCCGCCGCTGGGAGCGACTGCGCCGTTTTCCTCAGCAGGAGCTGCTCCAGGCAGTCCCCGAGCGCGGCCGCCGGACTGCCTCCCCGTCCCACGCCGGTGCCCAGCTTCAGCATCGCCAGCCCGTCAACGCTCTCCACCTGCAGCGGAGAGACCCGGCTTCCGGCGGCAAGGCCCGTTCCGTCCCATCCGAGAGCCGCCGCCCCCCAGGCGCCGGCTCCCAGAACCTGTCGTCGCGTCCACATGATCGAAGCTCCTCGCTGATCCACCACGCACACGCACGCTGGCCATCGGTTCGCTCGGTGGGAGTTCGTTCTGGACGCAGAGCGCAGCACTGCCCGAAACTCGTGCGCTTGCCTGATCGCCCGCTGGGGCCATTGTGCCCGGGATTCCGGATGAGAAAACCTGCGCGGCCGGGCTTGCGGAGGCAGGATTCGAGCTTCTGGAGCGGGGAAGCCGCTACCAGCGCAGCTCGGCGGGGAAGTATTCGGCGATCAGGTCCCGGTAGAACGGCGTCAGCGCCGCCACGTCCGGCCGCTCGTCCCCTTTAGAATAGAGGTCATACGGGTTGAAGCGGCGGACCCATTCGAACAGCTCGTGGTCCTGCTCATTCATCAGGTGGGTGTACTCGCCCTCCCGGTGCGCCGCGTAGAACGAGTGGTACCGGATCATGGCGAGCGCCTCCGGCGGCAGATAGTCCCGCGTTACGTGGTAAAGATACTCATCGTGACCCCAGGAGAGATGGACCTGGTCCAGGCCGCAGCCTTCCGCATAGATCCCGCACGGCGTCTGGTACTCCGGCACCGCGTGGTCCGGGTTCAGTGCGAAAAACTCCGGAAAGACCACCTGATCCGAGTAGCGGCATCCGACCGGAAACGTGTCTCCAACCACCGCCCACTGCGGCTCGCCCCACAGGCAGAGGATCTTGCCGAGGTCGTGGATCAGCCCGGTCAGCACCATCCAGCGCGGGTGACCGTCCGCCCGAATCGCTTCCGCCGTCTGGAGTAAGTGCTCGATCTGGGAGAGGTCGGTATCCGGGTCGCTGTCGTCGACCAGCGTATTGAGATACTCCATGGCCTCCCAGATGCCCATCCGGCGGCGCTCCCGCGGGAGATACTCTCGCTTCTTTTCCAGCACGAACTGGAGGGTCTGGTGCTGGTGGTTCAGCCGGTAGAATTCCTTGACGCTGGCGCGCGCCTCCCGGCGGTAGTCCCGGAATTGAGCCTGCTCCTTGCCGGCAGACGCAATCTGCGCGCCGGACCGCCCATCGACGGCCGGAGCCGGATAGCGCGCCTTCAGCACCTGCTCCCAGTCGTCCAGGTCCCCCATCGGCCGTGCGGCGGCTTCAATGCTCTGCTGCTGATCCATCGTGCACCTCACCCAACGCCGTGCCGGAGTTGAGCAGCCACCGGCTCCACTCGCCCCGGGATCCACGCCCGGAGCTCCGGCCACGGACAGAGGTGGGCCGGGCGTGCCGGAAACTCAGGGTCAAACTCGAAGGTCGGGGTGAACGCAAACCGGCGCAGATACCCCCGCAACCGGGCATCGTCTCCCTCTCCCTTCGATATCATACCGTCGAAGAGCGGAGTGAGGTGAAGCCCCATCGCTCCGGCCCCGGAGCGGCACGGGCGGTGGTAGCGCGTCCTCGGTGCAAACCACGCTGGGCTGGGCGCGAACGCGTGCTTGCCCGGCTGCGAATAATGCACGGGCCGTCCCTCTCGCGCCGACAATTCGCCGCCGCTCCGCATCTCGTGGAACTCCCCATGCCAGCTCGCTTCCATGGAGAGTCAGCTGCCGCCGCGGCCACGGTACACCCACGCGGCTTCCAGCCCATAGAGATGCTGGATGTCCCAGTCCCACCAGATCCCGTATTCCACCACCGCATCCAGACCCGCCAGGTCGAACCGCAGCGGCACGGGACCGCTCCGAGTCCGTCGGTAATCGACGCCCGAGTCGGCCGGCTCCCGGAGCACCTGATAGCCGACCCGCTTGGGAAGAAACGGCTCGGCCCGGTCGAACCGGAGGATCGGGGCGTGGGCCGCCGCCAGCGCCGCGTCCGCTTGCTCCGTACCCTCCCCCTCTGCTTCCCTGCGACCTTCGCTCATCGGCGCTCGTCGGAAATCAT
>CAYQDT010000483.1:0-4177 GCA_964416225.1 uncultured bacterium | reverse complement strand
AAGACGAGATCAAGCGGCGCGCGGAGAGCGAGAATGTCAAGCTCTCGCAGATGCGCCGCCTGCTGAACGACACCGGCGAGATCGCGCAGATCCGGAACAGGATTTTCTTCCGCAAGGTGGCTGACTTCCTCCGGTCGAAGGCCGAAGTGAAGGAAGTTGCGGCATAGGATCGGATGGGCCCGGGAAAGGCGGCGGTTGCCTGACCGGACCGGCCGAGGGATCGAGTAGCCGAACACCGGCGCCCCGCGCGGCGAGGGCGCCAGGATCGCGTTGAAAGGGGAAGAGGGCTGCCGGCGATTGCGCCGGAACGCCTCTTCCCTCTTTCTGCACGTGAGGAGGAATGATGAACCGCTATTATTGGGGCATCCTGGAAAAGGCAAACGAGCAGCCGGGCCTCTGGACGCCGCCTGCCAACCATCTGGTGCCGACCGTCGTGGAGCAGACCGCGCGCGGCGAGCGGGCTTACGATATCTACTCCCGCCTCCTGAAGAGCCGCATCGTCTTCCTGAGCGGCGAGGTCCAGGACATCATGGCGGACCTGATCATCGCGCAGCTCCTGTTCCTCGAGTATGAGGATCCGGATGGCGACGTGATGATCTACGTCCACTCCCCCGGCGGCAGCGTGGAAGCGGGACTCGCGATCTACGACACGATGAACGCCATCAAGCCGGATATCTCCACCATCTGCATGGGCATGGCCGCCTCCATGGGCGCGCTGCTGCTGGCTGCGGGGACGAAGGACAAGCGCTTTTGCCTGCCGCATGCCCGGGTGATGATTCACCAGGTGAGTGCCGGCGTGCCGTTCGGCCAGGGT
The DNA here is from genome assembly GCA_964416225.1 of uncultured bacterium. GTDB lineage: Bacteria > Armatimonadota > SYMT01 > SYMT01 > SYMT01 > CAYQDT01. The sequence continues at coordinate 3,363 of CAYQDT010000483.1, read as the reverse complement.
ACCGACGTGGAGATCCGCGCCCGGGAGATCCTCCGCTACAAGGCGCTCCTGAATGAGATCCTCGCGAAGCACACGGGGAAGCCGGTCGCCGACGTCAGCCGCGACACGGAGCGGGATTATTTCATGTCCGCGCGGGAGGCACAGGAATACGGCATCGTGGACCACGTGATGACCCGGCAGGCCCACGAGCAGCAACTCGAGGAGTCCCACACGGCGCCGGACGCGCTCTAGGGGCTGGCCCGAGTCTTCCAGGTGGAGCGGCTGACGACCCAACCGGTTCGTCAGCCGCTCCGGCTTTGGCCCGGGTCCCGCGTGCCGAGCGAAACCGGCGGGAACCGGCGCCTCGTAAACAGGGGTGTGGGCAGCCGCGGATGCGCGCGGCGACGGCGTCTCGATCCGGAGCGCGGGGAGCCGCGCCCGGGCCGCGATGCGCCTTCGGGGCGATGACGGAGGTCTGTGCTCCGCCGCGCGCGGGCCGGTTCGGCCGGTCCCAGCGTCTCTTAAGATTCCTCAGGGCTGAGATGTACGTACGCCGAATATAGGTGGAGAGACACGACCGGATCCGGCCGGCGGGCGTGCGCGGAGCGAGTGTTAGCGTGGCGAGAACAACGGGTGATCGACAAGAAATCCGCCGCTGTGTGATGTGCGGCAAGGGACGGGACCAGGTATCCAAGCTGGTGCTCGGCGTGCACGGGGGCGTCTGCGTGGAGTGCGTCGACCTGTGCAACGGGCTCAACGCCGATGGGTGCGTGTTGTGCGGCAAGACGCGTGAGGTCTCCAAGCTGATCCTGGGCGCGCACGGCGGGATCTGCCTGGAGTGCCTGGATCTCTGCAACGACGTCATCCAGAGCGAGGACTACGGATCGGAAGGCGAGTTCGAGCCGTTTACCGAAGCACTGCCGAAGCCAAAAGATATCGCGAAGGTCCTGGGCCAGTATGTGGTCGGCCAGGATCGGGCGAAAAAGGCGCTGTCGGTGGCCGTCTACAACCACTTCAAGCGGGTGCATCTCGCGCAGAGCGAAGTGGAGCTCCAGAAGAGCAACATCCTGCTGGTGGGTCCTACCGGCAGCGGGAAGACCCTCCTGGCGCAGACTCTGGCCCGGATCCTGAACGTGCCGTTCACCATCGTGGACGCCACGGCGCTGACGGAAGCCGGCTACGTCGGCGAGGACGTCGAGAACATTCTTCTCCGGTTGATCCAGGCCGCGGAGGGGAATAACATCCAGGCCGCCATCCAGAATGCCCAGCGCGGGATCATCTACATCGACGAGATCGATAAGATCGGTCGAAAGGCTGACAATCCGTCCATCACCCGCGATGTGTCTGGCGAGGGCGTCCAGCAGGCTCTTCTGAAGATCCTGGAAGGTACGGTTGCCAACGTCCCGCCGCAGGGCGGTCGGAAGCACCCCCAGCAGGAATACGTGCAGATCGACACCTCCAACATCCTGTTCATCTGCGGCGGAACCTTCGAGGGGCTCCGGGACATCGTCTCGGCACGCCTCAACAAGCAGACGCTCGGATTCCGGATGAGCCGAGGAGATGCGGATGAGGAGCAGAACATCATGGCGCAGGTTCAGGCGGACGACCTGGTCCGCTACGGCCTGATCCCCGAGTTCGTCGGGCGCCTGCCGGTGCTCGCCACGCTGGACCTGCTGGACAAAGAGGCGCTGCTGCGGGTGCTCATCGAACCGAAGAACGCGCTGATCAAGCAGTACCAGCGGCTCTTCGCTCTCGACGGCAACGTCGACCTCCATTTCACCGAAGATGCCCTGGAGGCGATCGCCGAGCAGGCGCTCAAGCGGGGCACCGGCGCGCGCGCGCTGCGCTCCATTATTGAAGAAGTGATGCAGGACATCATGTTCGAGATCCCCTCCCGCCGGGACGTGAAGCGGGTGGTGATCACGGCGGAGACGATCCTGAACCAGGCAGAGCCAACTATCGTTACCCTCAATCAGCTCCGGAATGCATCCTGATCCGGTAACGGGCGTCGGGCGCCGGGGCCGGGCGCGGAACCGGGCCGGCGGCCGTTCACCGCGCCGACGTTCCCGAACGCCGGTCCCTGCTTCCGGGCGGGTGGGAGATCTTGTTCGTGTCAGATTTTGAAGAGAGTGTCCTGGCGGAAGATGCCGCCATCCCGGAGATCCTGCCGCTGCTGCCGATCCGGGAGCCGGTCTATTTTCCCCACAACATCTTCCCCCTTTTCGTCGGGCGGGATAAGTCGCTCCGTGCGCTGGAAGAAGCCCGCGGCGGTGACCGCTACATCCTGCTGGCCGCGCAGAAGCAGATGGCCATCGACGATCCCTCTCCCGAAGATATCTACTCGGTCGGGACTGTGGCCGAGGTGATGCAGGTCCTCAATCTCCCGGACGGCACCGTCCGCGTCATGCTGGAGGGCCAGGCCCGCGTTCGGATCGAGGAATTTTTCCAGACGGACCCGTTCTTCCGCGTCCGGGTGGAGCTGCTTCCAGAGGAAGAAGAGCGCACCGCCGAGGTGGAAGCGCTCATGCGCAGCGTCATCACGCAGTTCCAGCAGGTGGTGGAGCTCGGCAAGGAGATCCCGCCGGAAGCGCTCGTTCAGGTGGTCAACATTGATGAGCCGGGGCGTCTCGCGGACACGGTCATCCCCTACCTGCATCTCCGGCCGAAGGTCGAGAAGCTGCAGGAGCTGCTGGAGACCTTCTCCGTCCGGGACCGCCTGGAGAAGCTGAACGTCATCCTCAAGAAGGAGATCGAGGTTCTCGAGATCCAGCGGAATATCCGGAACAAGGTCGAGAAGGAGATGGGCGATACCCAGCGGGAGTTCATCCTGCGGGAGCAGCTCAAGGCGATCCAGCAAGAGCTCGGCGAGCGGGATGAGCGGGGCTCCGAGCTGGACGAGTACCGCGAGAAGATCCAGAAGGCCGGGATGCCGGACGAGGTGGAGGAGCGGGCGTTCAAGGAGCTGGACCGTCTGGAAAAGATGCCGTTCCAGGCGCCGGAAGGGGTGGTCGTCCGCACCTACCTGGACTGGCTGACCGCGCTCCCCTGGTCCACCGCCAGCGAGGAGACCCTGGAGATCCCGACCGCGCAGGAGACCCTGGACGCGGACCACTTCGGTCTCGTCAAGGTGAAGGAGCGGATCCTGGAGTTCCTCGCCGTGCGCAAGCTCGCCCGGGAGATGCGCGGCCCGATTCTCTGCTTCGTGGGACCACCCGGCGTCGGGAAGACCTCGATCGGCAAGAGCATCGCCAAGGCGCTGGGCCGGAAGTTCATCCGCGTCTCCCTGGGCGGCGTCCGGGACGAGGCGGAGATCCGCGGGCACCGGCGCACCTACATCGGAGCGCTGCCCGGCCGCATCCTCCAGGGCATCAAGACTGCCGGCAC
>CAYQDT010000482.1:0-4179 GCA_964416225.1 uncultured bacterium | reverse complement strand
TACCGCCGGCGCGGCGATCAGTGCCGACGCGAGCAGCGCCGAGGCGAGCAAACTGGCAGCCAGCGTGAGCGTCCACCGTTTCATCGAGCCTCCATCGCCGCGCCGTCCGGCGCGGCGCATCACAATTCGTATCCAGCGGGCACTCTCGTCCAACCGACGAGGAGGGTGTGGGATGCGTCCCCTTTCGGGAAAAATATGCGAGGGGAAGCGCTTCCGCGGGCGGAATCTGGCGGCGGTGCCCGTGCAAAACCGCGCGAGCGCGGTATCGTCGGGCGCCACGGGTCCCCGGAGACGGTGCCTGCCCGCACATCTTATCTTGTCGGCAGACCGAGCGATGCGGCAGACGTTGAACGGAGCGCGATTCCGGAGCGCCCCGTGGCGCACCAGCAATCAGGGGACGAGCGCGGCCAGATCGCTCCGCGGAATGGTCTGCGGCGCTCCCCAACACTCCACCAGGAGCAGATCGGATCGATGGCGGACGTTGCTACCGGCCCTACCGGCCCCACCGGCCCTACCGGCCCTTCCGGCTCTACCAGCCAGTTCACCGGCGTAGCGGAGGTCTATGATGACCTGATGTCCGTCGTCCCGTATAGCTGGTGGCTGGAGTATGTGCAGCAGCTCTGGACGCGCTTCGATGCGCGCCCGCACCGCGTGCTGGATCTTGCCTGCGGTACCGGCGCCGTGCTCCAGCTCCTCCGCCGGCAGGGGTATGACGCGGAAGGGGCGGATTACAGCGCCGCAATGCTGGAGGTGGCCCGCCGCAAGCTTCCGCCGGACACCCGCCTCTGGCTCCAGGACGTGCGCAGCCTCGCCATCCCCGGCGAGCCGTTCGATTCCTGCATCTGCCTCTTCGATAGCCTCAACTATCTGCTGGAGCTGGCGGACCTGCAGCGCGCCTTCTGGGGTGTGAGTCGGCATCTCAAGGCAGGTGGAACGTTCGTGTTCGACATGAACTCCATTCGCGCGCTGGAGACGGGGATGTTCGAGCAGCGGGGGACGGGGCGGGAGAAGCAGCTCGAATATGAGTGGACGAGCGCGTGGGAGCCCCTCACCCGCCTCTGCACCATTCAGATGGAGTTTCGGGTGCGGGAAGGGGATCGCGTGCGGGTCTTCCGCGAGACCCACGCGCAAAAGGGATACACCCAGGGAGAGATCAACCAGGGTCTGGTGGCGGCCGGGTTCGAGGTGCTCGGCTTCTACGATGCCTACACCACCCGGCCGCCCACAGCCCGGTCTGACCGGTACTTTGTCGTCGCGCGACGGCCGCTTACGCCGCCAGCACCCCGATAACGGCGGCCGGATTTGCTTCTTCCTGAAGCTCCTGCCCCCGCTGGTGGACGCGCCGGGCCCGGTCTTGCGCCCGCTCCCGCATCTCCGTGCGGTAGCGATCCAGCAGCCGGCGAACGCGGCGGTCTTTCACCCCCAGGATCTGCGCCGCCAGCATGGCCGCGTTCTCCACGTCGTTGAACCCGACGGTGGCCACCGGGATTCCGGGCGGGGTCTCCAGGGATGAGAGGACCGACGCAAGCTCCTTGCTGAAGGAGTGGTCGCCCGCCGACCGAAGGGGGATTCCGATCACCGGCAAGCAGGAATACGAGGCCACCATGCACGCGAGCTCATTGGTCCCACCGGAACCGGCCAGAATGACCTCTAGACCTTTCTCCTCGGCCTCGCGGCCCCACTGCCGGACTTCGTCCGGCGTGCGGTAGGGCGAAAGCGCGGTCATCTCGAAAGGAATGCCCAGCTCCCGGAGGCAGCAGGCAGCCTGCTCCATCTGCGGGAGGTCCTTTTCACTGGACATGATAATACCAATCTGTGGGATGCGAGCGTGAGGCATGGCGTAGTCTCCCAAGACCGTAGCGAAGCGGCGGCATTGCCGTTCGGACAGATTGCCGGGTGGGCCAGGAAACGAGGATAAGTGGGGTATACCCCCCCTTATATGCGAGGTAAACCGGGGAGGTGCAATGTCTCAGCCAGGGAAGGTAGACCTGAACGCATTGTGGCGGTACGTGGTGGACCAGGCGAAGGCGAAAACATCGCTTCCGGCTCTCTGGCGAGCGCTGGAAGCCGCGAAGCCGGTCGCCGTGGACCTGGAGACGAACGAGTTCGTCCTGGGGTTCGGCGTGTCCGACGCGCACCAGGCCGGGTTTCTGCTCGACAGCACCATCAAGAACCAGCTCGAGCAAATCCTGCACTCGGCGACGCACCGCAAGCTGTGCATCGTGATCATCTCCGGCGAGACCGAGGCGGATTATCAGGCTCATAAGGCGGCCCTCGCCGAGGCACAGCGGCTCCAGCAGCAGACGCGCCAGCAGTTCCAGAGCGTGCTCGAGTCGGGATCCTCCTGGGACGCGGTGGCGGAGCAGCTCATCCGCAAGTGGAACGCGCTGCCGAACCGCGCTCTCCCGAGCGTGCAGGGCCCCTATCTGGACACCGCGGTCGAGATCCTCGCCGAGGCGCACGGCCGGCTCATGGCCGGAATACCGGCGGAACAGGATGAGCGGAGCTACTCCCGGGCGCTGGACCGCCTCTCGGAGCGGATCGCGGTCCCGGCCACGGTGATCGCCTACCTGGTGCACCGGGAGCTTCAAGCCGGGAAATAGTCCCGCGGGATTGCAGCGGAGCCACCGAGCGCTCGGGGAGGAAGCACCGGAGAGAAGGCTGGTGCGCCGGAAGGTGCTGCAGGCCGCGCCGGCACACCAGCCTGCCGTTCCTCACTCCCGCCGCGCCCTCCCCGCCGCCGCTTCGCGCCCTGGCCGGCTTTCCTCCAGCGGTTTCCGGGCCCGGTCCCCGCTTCGGCCCGCTGTGGGGACCGGCGCGCCTCGCTCCGGGCCGGTCAGCGGAGCTCCTTCAGACGAACGCTGCGGAACTCGATCGGCCAGCCCTCGCCCTCGAGACCGACGTAGCCGCGCGGGACCTCGCACTCGCTCCACTCGCACATCACCGCGCCGTTGACCCACACCGAGATCGTTTTTCCCCGGCAGGTGACCTCGTACGTGTTCCACTCTCCAGCCGGCTTGACGCGCTGGTCCGTCACCTGGCTGGAGAGGTTGAACCGCTTCAGTTGGCCGTTCACCGGTGAGTTGCCGAAGAGGTAGCCGCCGCTGGCGCTGCCGACCTGAGCCTGGTGCCACACCGTCCCGTCCGCCCCGTTCCGCACGAAGACGCCGCTGTTGTAGCCGCTCTTCCCCTCCATCGGCGTGAAGCGGAACTCCACGTGGTAGATGAAGTCACCGAATTCCCGGTCGTAGCGCAGCCAGTCGTGGCCACCGTCGCCGTCGCACACCAGGCGCCGGGAGTGCGGGTCCAGGTGCCACTGCGCGCGGCCGAGCGTGCCGCTGGCGGGAATCGGCAGCCGCGTCCAGTGGGTCAGCTTTTCGTCCGGCATCAGGTCTCGCCATCCGGCCGGGTTCCGCTCGTAGGCGCTCTTGCCGAAATCTTCCGCCGCGAACCCCGTCGAGACGACCGCCGACAGCGCCACCTGAGCGCCGATCAGAAGTCCGAGAACAGACCACCCTTTCATGGAAGTACCTCCGGTTGCTCCAGCCTGAAAGCCGTGATGTGGAGAGCCGCGCCCGCCGGGACCACGCGCGGGATCACCCTCCCAGAGGAACCCACCCGATCGCTCCGGCGGGCGGCGCCTTGCGCGCGATCAGCGTGACGAATGGCTGGGGCTCATTGCTTCGGATGTTCCATTGCCAGAGCTGCGCGGCCTCCAGCGGCTGCCAACCGCTGAACCGGGTCAGCAGCTCCGCTAGGGTGGTGAACCAGACGGTCCCCGCGAACTCCTGCTGGTCCCTTTCCCGTCCGAACAGGCTGAGTCCGAGCACGCCGCCCGGCGAAACCGCCTCCATGACCCGCTCCAGAGCCGCCGGCGCGTCGGCTCCGAGAAACTGGAGCGCGTTCACCGCCAGCACCAGGTCGTATTCCCGTTCCGGCGTCCACAGCCGGAGGTCCTGCCGGAGGATGGAGGCGGAGAGACCGCGGCTCTGGAGCAGCCGCTCGGCTTTCCGGGCGCCGCCCTCGGTGAGCTCGACGCCGGTCGCCGTGTAGCCCTGTTCCGCGAGAAAGACGACGTCCTGCCCCTCGCCGCTTCCGGCGTCCAGCGCGGACCCGCCCGCCGGGAGGAAGGGCCGATGATAGCGAACCGCACGCCGCGCGACCGGTCCGGCGTCGAAG
>CAYQDT010000481.1:0-4180 GCA_964416225.1 uncultured bacterium | reverse complement strand
ACGATGTTCTCCTGGTGGGACCGGCTCCACCGGACGGTCCGGCTCGACATCCCGCAGGACGCGCTCGTGATCGGCACCCCCGCCTACCGTGATCCGGGGGAGCTGGGGTTCCTCGGACTGCTGCGGATGCCGTTTCGTCGCCAGCGGGTCCCCTGGCGCCTCCCGGACGGCTCGCATCCCGATCGCCTCGCGTCGGCTGATCCGTCCCGGATTGCGGGCTAAGGCAGCCGGAACCCGGCATGAGCTGCGGAAAGGGAAGGGGGCAGCTCTCCACGGAACCATGGAGAGCACCGAGCGGGAGACGCGGAGAGGAGAGGGCGGCGGCGGGTCCTCGTCGTATCCGGGTGCGCCTCTCCACCCCCATCTGCGCCACGCCCAGAGGCTGGGGTAGCATGACGAAGCGTGCGGGTTAACTCCCTCCGCCCACCTTTCGCATCCGGCGTCGCTTTCTCGGTTCTCGGTTCTCGGTTCTCCCTTCATTCCATGCGGAGCCGTACTCCGAGACGGGTCTGCAGCTCCGCCTGGGCCAGGTTGAACCGCACGACGGCCCGCACCAGGTTCTGGCGCGCAGCGGTCAGCGCCTGCTGCCCGGCCAGCACGTCGAGCTGCAGGCCGAGCCCGTTTAGATACCGCTCACGGAAGACGGTCACGGCGCCCTCCGCGGCGGTGACCTGCTGCCCGGCGACCCGAACCTGCTCCTTCGCCGCCGCAACCGCCTGCTGCGCCGCAAGCACCTCGCCGACGATCTGCTCCTGCAGCTCGTCCTGCCGGAGTCGCGCCTGCCGCTCCTGGGACTTCGCCTGATCGCTCTTGCTGCGCGCGCTCTGGCCAAGGTTGTCCAGCAGCCGCCACTCGAGGTAGTACCAGATCCGGCGATCGGACTGCGGCGTGTCGGTCGTCACCCCGCCGAACCACTGCTCCACACCGAGAGTGGGGATCAGCGCGCCCCAGAGGGCGCTCTTCCGGCGCATCCGGGCGGCGCGGAGCTCCGCGCCGGCCTGGCCCAGCTCGGGCCGCTGCCGGAGCGCCTGCCCGACCAGCTGCTCCTGCGGCACTTCCGGCGACACGAGGGTCCGTTCTTGCACGTTGGGCTCGCTCGTCACCAGCGTCACCGCCGGGGGCAGCCGGAGCAGGGTTGCCAGGGTGATCGAAGCGACCTTGAAGTCCTTCTGCGCTTCTACCAGCGCCTGCTGCTCCTCTCCGAGGCGGGCCTGCGCCCGCAGCACGTCCGCGGTCAGCGCCAGACCCCCCTTCTGTCGCTCCTCGGTCAACCGCAGCAGCTCCCGGGCTTGAGTGACGGACTGCTCGGCGACGCGCACCAGCCCCTCCGTAAGCTCCAGGTTGGAGTACCGTGCGGTGGCCTCCAGGAGGACGTCCTGGGTGACCGCCTCCCGGTTGAATTCGGAGGAGCGCACGGCGAAGCGCGCGGAGCGGGCGTCGTAGTAGACCCGGCCCGGCGAGATGAACAGGGTGGCACGACCGGCGGGCACGCCCGCGACCGTGGAAATGTTCGGCAGGAGCCGCGCCAGCCCGGCGGAGACGCCGAGGTTCGGCAGCGCCTGTGCCTGGACGCCGCGGCGGACCGCCTCCTGCTCCCGGATGCTTTCCCTCGCCCTCGCGATGGAGAGGTTTCGCTCCAGCGCCAGACGCAGCACCGTGGGTAGGTCTACCGCGTGGCGCTCCGCGGCGATGTTCTGGAGCGAGCCGGATTCGATGGGCACGCGCACGGGCGGCGGGTTCCCGGCCGGGGTGGGGGAAGCGGGGCGCGGCTCCTCCTGGGCGTGGGCTCCGATGGGTAGAAGAAGCGCGACGCTCAGACAGACCGGAACCGCCAGGGCTCCGGGTGCCGTTCGGGCAGCGCCACGACCACGAGTGCGTGGGCTACGACTACCGGTCCCGCGGCGCATCAGTGCCCCTCCTTCCCGGCCGAACCGCCGCTCCAGTTCCGGGTCGGCACCGCGCGGACCGGCTGGTCCGACTTCAGGCTCGCCTGCCCGCTGGTGATGACCTGATCTTGCGGCGAGAGACCCTCCGTGATCTCCGCGTCCACGCCGGTGTCCACCCCCACGCTTACCGGGATCTTCTGGGCTTTACCGCTGCGGGCGACCCACAGGGAGCGCTTCTGCTTCTCAGCAACGACGGCAGTGGAAGGCACCGCGAGCGCACCGGCGTGGGTCTCCAGGTTCACCACCACGTCTGCGTACATCCCGGGACGGAGCATTCGTCCCGGGTTCGGGAGGTCGATCTCCGCGATCATGGTGCGGGCCTGAGGATCGAGGTCGTTCGTGTAACGGGTGACCGTCCCCGTCCAGCTCTTCCCCGCCAACTCCCGCACGGTCAGTGTGACCGCCCGGCCGACTCGCAGGTGGGGAACGTCCACCTCCGAAACGGGGACGGCCACCCGCACCCGGTCGATGTTGCTGACCACGAGCAGCGGCTTCGTCTGGGCGGATGGGGACGCCTGGATGAGCTGTCCCGGATCGACGTTGCGCGCCGTGACCACCCCATCATACGGCGCGGTCAGACGGCGGTACCGCAGCAGGGTCTGGAGCTTCCGGGCGCCGGCCGCGACACTGCTTGCGTCCGCCCGGGCCGTAACGATCTTTGCCTCGACCTCGTTCAGCCGGGCTCCGGCGACCCGGGCCTGCGTCTCGGCCGTGAGCACGCCGAGCCGCGCCCTGGCGGCGGCCGCCTCGGCGGCGGTGACGCGAACCCGGGCGGTTTGCGCCCGGGCCTCGATGTTCGGGACCTGCGCTTCCGGCACGAGGGAGCGAGTCTCGGCGGTGGTCACCTTCGCCCGCGCCGCCCGCACGGCGCTCTGCGCCGCCGCCGCCCGCTCCCGCATCGCGCCCGCTCGGGTTGTCGCGGTATTCAGCGCCGCCCTCGCCGCCCCGAAGGCCGCCTCCACCTGATCCAACTCCTGCTGCGTGACCACGTCCCGCTCGCGCAGCCGCCGGTACCGCTGGTAGCTCTTGTCCTGGAGCCCATAGTCCGCCTGGAAGCGCTCCACTTCCGCTTCGGCGGCCCGGAGGTCCTCCCGGGCGGCCCGCAGGTTGGCCTGAACTGTTTCCAGATCCCGACCCGGCTCCTGGGCGGCGGCCCGCGCGACTGCCGTTTCCGCCTTCACCGCCGCGAGGAGCGTCTCTGGCTCCCGGGCCGCGGCCCGGGCGGCTTCCAGCTCCGCTCCCGCCATGACCTGCGCCGCCTTCGCCGCGTCGACCTCTCGCTCCGCGCGCTCCACCTCGGCGCGGGCCGTCGACAGAGAGATCACCGGCTCATGGCTCCGCACTCGCGCCGCCGCTGCCTGGGCCCGCTGCTGTGCCGCGTCGTCCACCAGTTCGGGAACATCCAGCGCGGCCAGCAACTGGCCCCGATGGACGACATCTCCCTTATCCACCACGATCTTCTGTAGGTAGCCTCCTACCTTCGCGTAGAGCTGGGTTTCCTCCCACGGCGTGACGGTTCCCGGCAGGCGCACCTGGCGCACGAGGTCCCGGCGCTCGGGAGCCACGACCTCCACCACCGCCGGCTTTGCCGCAGGTTCCGGGATGGCAGCCGGAGCCGAGCCGCGGCCAGGGTTCAGCAGCGCCCTCCCGCCGGCAAGTCCACCTATCAGTACGCTGCCCCCGACTACCGGCAAAACCCATTTCCGCTTCATCGACGACTCCTCCGATCAGGATGCAGTGAGGTCTGGCAGCGGCTCGCCATCCGCGTGGGAAGCGTCGGTCCGCTCCTTCACCATCGTGTACAGCACGGGCAGCACGAACATCGTCAGGACGGTGGCGACGACCACGCCGCCGATGACCGCGCGGGCGAGCGGGATGTTGGCGCCGCCGGCCACCGCCATCGGCACCAGCCCCAGGACCGCCGCCAGCGCCGTCATCAGCTTCGGCCGCAGCCGGATGCCGGCCGCCATGCGGACCGCCTCTTCCCAGCTCCTCCCTTCGGCGCGGAGCCGGTTCGCCAGATCCGTGAGGAGGACGTTGAAGGAGACTGCAATCCCGATCATCATCATCACGCCCATCAGCGACTGGATACTCAGCGCGGTGCGCGTTGCCCAGAGAATCGCCAGCACGCCCATGAAGCCCAGTGGCACCGCGATCAGGACGATGAGCGGGTCGATGAACCAGCGGAAGAGGACGACCATCACCAGGTACACCAGCGCCACTGCCATGAGCAG
>CAYQDT010000480.1:0-4181 GCA_964416225.1 uncultured bacterium | reverse complement strand
CCCCTGCCGGGCTGACCTCGTTCCGGCGGGCGCGAGCGCTGCCGCCCGCTCCGGCTGATACCGGAGCCTCGTAGACGGGTACCCCGGCTGTTCCCCACGCTGAAGCTCCCGCGATACCTGCGGACCCGGGAAGGAACCTCGCACTGGTGGGAGTCACCGCTATCGACGCTCGCAGCACGGCCTGGCTCCTGGACACCGGCAGCCGGTCCCGGGAGCAAGCGCCGGTGGGAGGCGCCGTCTTCGGGTTCCAGGTTGCCGCGATCGGAGCGGACAGCGTCACCCTTGTCCGCCGGGGACAGAAGCTGCGGCTCCGCCTGGGCGAGAGGCAGACCGTGAACCTGCTGGGGCCCGCGGAGGCCGGACCCCACGGTGAAGCGGCCCGCGCCGCCGCTGCCGCACCGGTTACCCCCGCTCCCCGCCGCTCATCCGCCCGGCGTTCGCCGGCCGGTGAGTCCACGAACTCGACCGCCGGCAGCACCAGCCCCACCACCGGCGGCAATCCCGCCGCGAGCCGGCCGGCCGGGAGCCGGTATGGCGGCAGCGCAGCCCCGTTCGGCGGAGCCCCAGGGGGCGGAGCCGGCGGGCGGAATGGCGGCGCTCCCGCGAGCCAGTTCTCCGGCTCCGCCTCCGGCCCTACCTCCAACCCGCAGACGGCCCGCCGGCGCGGCGCACCGCTCGTGGGCGGCGAAGCCCCGCTTCCGACACCCGGCCCGCTCGCCAACCCACAGACGAGCCGCCGCATCGGCACCGCCGGGCTCCAGGGCTCCGCATTCGGCCAGACGGCGGGCCCCGTTGCCCGCCAGCTTCCCGGCGTCGGCGGCACCCTCCGGCGTACTCCTCTATAGAGGCCTTGAGGCGGAAGCAGGATGCGCTCCACCGTCGCTCATCTGTGCTTGTGAAAAATTGCACTTGTTCCACCTTCCGCACGGGCTATAATACCCTTGAGAAATATTTCACAAGCTGACGCGCCGGCGCTTCCGGCTCGTACAGCAGCGGACGGAGGGATGGCCATGCAACGCGGACCGCGCGGCGCCGGGCAGCAGCCGGCAGGGGAGGCAGACCGGCCGGAGCGAGTAGTGATCGTCGGAGGTGGATTCGGCGGGCTTTATACGGCCCAGCACCTCGGAGCGGCACCGGTCGAGGTGACGCTGGTGGACCGGCGCAACTTCCACCTGTTCCAGCCCCTGCTCTACCAGGTGGCCACCGGCGGGCTCTCCCCGGCGGATATTGCGTCGCCGCTCCGGGCCGTGCTGTCTCGGCAGCGGAACACCCGGGTGCTCCAGGCCGAGGTCGTGGATTTCGATCTCGAGGGACGGCGCGTCCTGCTCGGTGATGGAGAGGCGCTGCCTTACGACACGCTGGTGCTGGCGGCCGGCTCCGCATCCCACTACTTTGGGCGCCCCGAATGGGCGGAGCCGGCGCCCGGTCTGAAAAGCATCGAGGACGCGCTGGAGATCCGCCGCCGCGTCTTCCGCGCGTTCGAAGCCGCCGAGCGGGAGAGCGATCCGGACGCGCGGAGCGCCCGGCTCACGTTCGTGGTGGTGGGCGGCGGCCCGACCGGCGTGGAGTTGGCGGGCGCGCTGGGAGAACTGGCTCACCACACCCTGAAGGAGGAGTTCCGCAGCTTCGATCCTTCGGAGGCACGCGTTCTGCTGCTGGAAGGAGGACCGCGGATCCTGCCCGCCTTTCCGGCGGAGCTTGGGGAGCAGGCGATCGAGTCGCTCCGGACGCTTGGGGTGGAGGTCCGCACCGGAGTCCAGGTGCGGGAGATCAGCGGAACGGAGGTCACCGTCGCCGCAGGAGAGCGCACGGAGCAGTTGGAAGCGCGGACCGTCCTCTGGGCGGCCGGGATGCAGGCCTCGCCGCTCGGAGCGCTCCTGGCGCGGCGAGCAGGCGCCGAGACGGACCGCGCCGGCCGCGTGCTGGTACAGGACGACCTCACGCTCGCCGGGCACCCGGAGATCTATGTGATCGGCGATCTCGCCCATTTCGCGCACGGGACGGACCGTCCGCTGCCGGGCGTGGCGCCCGTGGCCATGCAGCAGGGGCAGTTCGTGGCGCGCCGCATCCGCGCTGGAAAGCGAGCGGCAGCCGCATTCCGCTACTGGGACAAGGGGAGCCTGGCGGTGATCGGCCGGAATGCCGCGGTGGCGGCGATCGGGAGGTGGCGGCTGCATGGCATGCTCGCCTGGCTGCTCTGGAGCTTCATTCACATCCTGTACCTCGTGGAGTTCGAGAACCGTCTGCTGGTGATGCTCCAGTGGGCGTGGAGCTACCTGACCTTCAGCCGGGGCGCCCGCCTGATCACCCAGATCGCACCCCTCTCCAGCGGGAACCGGCCGCGGCGCGCGGGTGACGGAGCGCCGCCCGCGGAGCCGCCGAGGCATGGCGTGGAGGTGCCGGCGCGCGGGTGACGGAGCGCGCCCCGTACCGCCGTCACCCGCGCCGGTGAGCACGGAGGGGGCACGCCGCAACCGCTCCCAGGATGGGAGAGATGCAGGGATGGGAGAGACACGGAGATGGGGCCGTGGCTGGGGGCGGGAGAGTGGAAGGGGTGCCGCCCGACGAAGGTCCGCAGCTTCCCGTCGCTTCCGCCCTATCCCCCTCCGCCTTCTCTCCGCGACCCGGCGTCTCCCTGGTAAAGGAGCCGGACTGCGTGGTGAGCTTCCCGGGTCAAGGCGCCGCCGGCACCAGCGTGAAGTCGAACGCGCGGCTCCGGTGGACGGCGAACGCCAGGTACACCGCCCGCAGCCCGGGCGGAGCCTTCACCCCGTATGCCCGCGCTTCCGCACCGGCCTCCACTCCCTGCGCCGTGGCGCCGCGCGGGAGGACCCGGCCCTCCGCGTCCGTGGCGCGCAGGAAGGTAAGGTGGACCTCGGGGCGCGGCGGTGAAACCCGGACGTGGACGCTGGGATCCTCAGCATTCAGCGGCAGGCCTCCCGGCATCCGGGTATGCGGTGCGGCGAGGCCGAGCACCCGCACCGTGGTCCCCTGAAGCCGGACCTCCGTGGGCAGGGACGTGATCCCTCCCGGCTCCGGCAGCGGCACGTTCGACAGCAGCAGGAGCTCGTCCGCCCCGAACGTGTTCCAGAACCGGTAGTCCCCGAAGGGCGACGTGCGCGCCAGCTCCAGCCGCACCTTCCACGGCGAGCCGAGCGGCCAAGTCGGGCCCGCGAACCAGATCTCTCCGGCGCCGTCCTGGTCGAAGCGCGTCGAGGTTTTGCTCGGCGACCAGGTGTGCCCCTCGCCGTCCGACAGCGCTACCCGCTGGAGCTGCCACGAGCCGGTCCGGCGCTCCGCCCAGCGGAGGCGGACCTTCAGATGGGTCCACGTCTCCTCCCCGGGCTTCGGCGGTTCGGGCGAGGGAGGCGGGAGCTCTCCCCCGACGATCGAGGTCACCGTCAGCGCGAGGTCGCCGTCGGCGCGGGTCGCCGGAATTGGGTCGATTCCGGAGGGCTGCTGCGTATCGGGCCTTGCCGGCGGAGCCCCCGGCGGGACGGCGGGTGCCGCGCCGGTGCAGAGTGCGACCACAGCCGGAAGCACGGCTGCGGCCAGCCACTTCATGGAAGCTCTCGTCAAGAAAGCACCTCTCGAATGCGGCAGGGACGCGCCCCCATTCGTGAGCGAGCTCATTCCCGGAACGCGTCACGCCATTAGATGCCGCCCACGCATCGCGGTTACACCCGCCGGCGACGGCAGCGGAGGGCGCAAGCGGGTTAGGTAACGGGCATAGAGGCATGTAGGCGTGGATGCGTGGAAGGGGAGCGCGGCGAATTCCCACAACCTAATCGCGGCCCGGCACTCGCACCTTCAGGCACGTCGGAGGGCCGTTCCCACCGGGCGCCTCCCTACAGGATCTCCATGCAGCGTCGAACTCTTCTCCTCTCCGCTCTTTCCACCGCCCTGCTCACCCTCGGCCTGACCGGCACGCCGGCCCGGGCGGATGCCCCGCCGCCTCCAAACGAGGAACTGCGCGTCACCCGCACCCGGGTGGGGGAGATTCCGGTTCTGGTCATCTCCCCACAGAAGACCGAGGGCCGCCACCTCGTCATCTGGCTGACCGGCTTCGGCGGGACCCGGGATTCCGTGGAGAGGGAGCTTCGCGATCTGGCGCGGCACGGCTACGTGGCGATGAGCTTCGACCCGTACCAGCATGGCGAGCGGCGGATCGATCCGCCTCG
>CAYQDT010000479.1:0-4193 GCA_964416225.1 uncultured bacterium | reverse complement strand
CAGCCAGAAGCAGCTCACCTTCCACAAGACGGACGGGGTCCGCGTGCCGAGCTACGCACCCCGCGGCGAGAAGATCGCATATGAGTGGAATTCCGAGATTTGGCTGCTCGACGTCCGGAGCGGTAAAACGGGGCAGGTTAAGATTGACGTCACCACGGATGAGCGCCGCAATCCGGTCATCCAGCGCACCCTCAACAAGGACCCCAGCGAGTATGAGGTCTCACCGGACGGCAAGAAGGTCGCACTGGTGGTGCGCGGAGAGCTGTTCGTGGTTCCGGCCGCCGGCGGCGCGGCCCGGCGCCTCGTGGGCCGCCCCGGTCGCCAGAGCCGGATCGCCTGGATGCCGGACAGCCGGACCATCCTGTTCGACACGGACGAGAAGGGCCAGCAGGATCTGCACAGCGTGGAGATCTCGGGGCAAAACGAGAAGACCCTGGCGGACTCCGCCGCGGATGAGACGAACGCGCAGCCCTCTCCGGACGGAAAGTACATCGCCTACCACCGCGGAGATCATGAGCTGGTGATCATCCCGGCGGCCGGCGGCGATCCCGTCGCCACCATCAAGGGCGACTTTATGGACGTCACGCGCGACTACTCGCCCCGGTTTAGCTGGTCGCCCGACAGCAAATGGCTCGTTTTCGATGAGACGGGCAGCCGGCTCGAGGATGCCATCTACGTGGCCTCCGTGACGGACGCGCAGCCGAAGCGCGTCACCCAGTTCTTCCGGGGCACCTCCGTCCCTCGCTTCAGCCCGAACGGGAAGATGATCTACTTCGTCGGCGCGGCCGTCGACACGGAGAATCTCTACGCGGTCGACCTCGCGGACGAGGAGAAGCCCACCTTCGAGGAAGACGCGCTGGACCAGCTCGACAAGCCGGAAAGCGGCAGCCCCGAAGCGCACGGCCCGGCCGCCGTCACCATCGACTTCAACACGGTGCTTCACCACCTTCGCCGCGTGACCGCGTCGGGCGGCATCGCGGACGCGGCGATCACCGTCAGCGGCCGGACCTTTCTCGTCCAGTCGGGGTCGAACGTGATGATGGTGCCGGCGGGCGCCAAGAACGCCGGGGGCGGGCCGGTGGTGGCGGACGGGGCCTCGGCCATGCAGCTCACCCGGGACGGGAGCCGCCTCTATTTCCTCTCGGGCGGCGAGATCCAGTCTGTGGGGCTGATGACGCGGGATCGCCGGCCGACCCCCTTCACGGCCACCCTGGATGTGGACCTGCACGCGGAAAACCGCCAGATCTTCGATGAAGCCTGGTGGATGATGGATCGCTACTTCTACGACGAGCGCCATAATGGGGTCGACTGGAATGCCACGCGGGCGAAGTACGAAGCGCTCCTACCGTTCGTTCCGTATAAGGACGATTTCTATGATCTGATGACGGAGATGGTCCAGGAGCTTCGCGGCAGCCACGTCGGCGTGAGCGGTCCCTCTGATTACACCTCCGACTCGCCCTCCAGCACGGGGTACATCGGCGTGGAGCCGGACTGGACCGTCCTCGACTCCGAAGGCCATTTCAAGATTGCGAGTGTGACCGTGGGCAGCCCCGCGGACGCCAAGTGGAGCAAGCTGAAGGCGGGTGAGTACCTCCTCGCCGTGGACGGCCAACCGCTCAGCGCGGAAAACACCTGGGACCAGTTGCTCGATCACAAGGCCGGCAAGAAGGTGGTCCTCACGGTCAACAGCCAACCGACCACGGAGGGTGCGCGGCAGGTGGCCATCAAGCCGATTACGGAGGCCGCTTCCCAGGACGTGGAATACGAGGCGTGGGTTCAGCATGAGCGGAACCTCGTCGATCAGCTCAGCGGAGGAAGGATCGCGTACCTCGACGTGCGGGGCATGGATCGGCCGTCCGAGCTCCGCTTTAAGGAGGAGTTCATCAGCCAGGCAACCGACAAGGCCGGCCTCCTGGTGGACGTGCGCTACAACGGCGGCGGGAACGTGGCACACCGGTTGCTGGACCTGCTCCGTAAGAAGCCCTACGTGCGCTTCCGGCCGCGCGGTCTTGGTAAAATCGTGGACACGGACTGGTTCGGGGAGTACCTGTGGGGGAAGCCCGCCGCGCTCCTCATCAACCAGGATTCGGCCAGCAACTCGGAGATGATGGCGGAAGGGTTCCGGGCGCTCGGCATCGGGCCGCTGGTGGGGGTTCCCACGATGGGCGCGGTGATCGCGACCGGCCAGTGGACGTTCATCGACGGCGGCACGATCCGCACGCCGAGTTCCGGCGTCTATACGGCCAGCGGCGAGGACTTCGAGCTGCACGGCCGGCAGCCGGACTTCCTGGTCCCCTACGATCCGCTCGCCGCGAAGGAGGGCCGGGACCCACAGCTCGAAAAAGCCGTTCAGGTGCTCCTGCAGAAGCTACCGGCGACTGCCGCCACGGCCCGCTAGGGCGGCGCGTGCTTCCGAGGGTCGGCTCCGGTACGGATCCCGGGGCCGGCCCGATCATCTTTCCGGAAGCCGGCGATGGAGGTAACCCCATCGGCCCGGCGAACGAGGCGCCGTGTCGACTCCCCCTCCCGTCCATCGCGCGGACCCGCCGCGCCCGCTTGCGGACGCCCGCTGGCTGGCAGGTGTCTTCATCCTCGCCGTGGTGCTCCGGGTGGCGCTCCACCTGCATACCCGCGACGCCGCCTACTGGAGCGGCGACTATTCCAACTACTACGTGGTGGCCCAGAACCTGCTTCACGGCCGCGGGCTCGTGCTGGAGTACCTGGGGCCGAAGCGGGCCTTCTGGCCGCCGGTCTACCCGCTCTTCCTGGTCCTTGGCTCCGCGGGCGGGTCCGGTCATTGGCCCGTGCTGCTCCTCCAGGCGGCGGCGGGCGGCGGCACGGTGCTCTGCGCGTATGCCCTATGCCGGGAATGGTTCGATGGGCGTGCGGCCCGGCTCGCTTCGCTTGGAACGGCGCTCTATCCGTACTATGTGAGCCATGACGGCTCACTGCAGGAGACGGGACTCTTCACGTTCCTGACCGCGCTCTCGGTCCTGCTCCTCGTGCGGTCCTGGCGCGGCGCGGCCCCCCGCACGGCGACTGCGGCCGGCGGATCGGGAGCGGCCGCGCCCCTTCGGTGCCATCTTCAGCCCGCCCGTGGCGGTACAGCCGCAAACCACGCCGCCGCCGCCGCCCGGCTAGCGGGCAACACGCACCGGTGGGCGGGGAGACCCGCGGGGGACCCTCACTCCGGGGTCCCCGGTCTCCCGCTCCCTGCGGCGCGGGCGTGTGGATCAAGGGGATCGGGGCCTCCAGCCGGCCGAGCGGGAGGCCCCGATCCGCGGATCACGCAGGCAAACGCATGGGACATTGTTGAACCTGCTACCGTAGCTCTCCCCCGATCCGAGTAGCGAGAGCGCTGCCGTGGCTTCTGCAGGGTCGGATCGAAGCGCGAGCCGTGGAGGTAGGTAATGGCAAAGTGGGAGTACACGATCGTCAAGACCGACAGCGAGCTCGGTGATACGCTGAGGACCCTTGGCGATGAGGGCTGGGAGCTGGTTTCGGTAGCCATCAAGCGGGAGCACGTGCCGCGCCAGTACTTCGGCGATGAGGAAAAGGACATCGATTATCAGATCGCGTACTTGAAGCGGGAGCTGGCCTCCGCACAGGCGGGAGCCCCCACGGCTTCTTGACCGGGGCCCGGATGGGGGCGCCGTGCGCGAAAGCCGAGGCATCCGCGCCGCGCCTCCGGCTTCGGGGGCATGACCCCCGGCATGGCATGGACCCCCGGCACGAGAAAAGGCGGCAGACTTCACGGTCTGCCGCCTTTTCTCGATTCCCTGCTGGGACCTGTTCGCTACCCGGCGCTCGCCGCCAGTGCCGGCGGCTCCGGCTCCGGAAGCTCGGGCTGCTCCTTCCGGAAGATGATCTTGCCGTCTTCCGCGTCCGCCAGGATCGTGTCGCCGGCACTGAACCGTCCAAGGAGCACCTCTTCGGAAAGAGGGTCCTCGATGAGCCGCTGGATGGCCCGGCGCAGTGGGCGGGCACCGTAGTTCGGGTCCCAACCCTCGTTCGCCAGGATCTCCATACCGCTCTGGCTGACGTCCAGCTTCATGTCCTGCTGGGCGAGCTGCTTGTTCACCGTGCTCAGCATCAGGTGCACGATCTGGTGGATCTGCTCCTGGGTGAGCGAATGGAAAACGATCACGTCGTCGATGCGGTTCAAGAACTCCGGTTTGAAGGTGTTCTTGAGT
>CAYQDT010000478.1:0-4193 GCA_964416225.1 uncultured bacterium | reverse complement strand
GTTGCCGCCCTCAGGACCGCCCCGGCCTCCCCCTCACAAACGTACGCCGCCGCGCCCTCCGCCCGGACCAGCGCCGTGACGTGCTCCAGGGCCCGGCGCAGGAACTCGTCCTGATTCACCGGTATCAGTGAGCAGCGGGAGAGCTCCTCCGTCCGGTGCAGCCGCTGGAGCTGACGGTCGAGCCAGAGGGATTGACCGCCGCGAAGGATGCCGGCCAGGAGCGCGGCCCAGACCGCGGCCAGCGCCACCGTCAGCGCGAGATTGGCCTCCAGCCAGTGCGTCCGGCTCTCCATGAATGCCGCGGCCAGTACCCCCGCCAGGAGAACGAGCCACACTCGCCCCGACGCGACCATGCAGTCCTTTCCTTCGCTGGAGCTCCCACAGCGGAGCCCCGTAGACCGGGAAGCAGGCGGAGAGGCCCTGGGGAGGGCCGCGGGGCTCCCGGTGGATCGGCCCGAGCCGGTCCGGAAGGATATTACCTCACCACGCCCAGGCAATAACCGGCCGGTCGGTTTTTTCAGCCGAAAGCATAAAACCTCACCAAAGGTTTACATGGTTCTACACTATTTTCAAGGGGATTGAAAACCGGCGCCGGCCGCCGCGATGCGTTATTCTGAGCAGCGAGATATGCCCCGGGGGCGGGGCAGGTGCTGGATCCGCAGCCATCGCCGTGCAGGGTGACGTGCGGATGACGTGCGGGGGTGATTGGAATGGCTGAATCGCTGGATGTATTGATCGTCGGGGGCGGCCTAGCCGGCCTGACCGCAGCGGCGGTGCTCGCGCGGGCGGGGGTGCGCGTCGCCGTATTCGAGAAGCATGGCAAGCTCGGCGGCTATGCCCATTACTTCGGCCAGGACCCGACCTTCGATGCCACCACCCACCTGGTGAGCGGCTGCGGCCCGACCGGGTGGACCCGCGCCGCGCTGGCGGAGGTGGGCGCGCTGGAGCGGATCCGGCTCCTGCCGCTGGACCCCGTTTACCAGGCCGTCTTCCCGCACCACCGGTACGTCGCGGCGGCCGACACGGAACGGTTCCGGCAGGAGCTCTCCGCGCTCTGGCCTGCCGAAGCCGAGGGCATCCGCGGCTTCATCCAGGACCTCGAGGCGATGGGCGCGGCTTACCTGCAGCTCGCGGATGGTCCGCCGGCCGGCGGACCGCTGGCGGAAAACGCGGGGCGCACGCTCGCGGAGTTTCTGAACGGCTATACCCGGAATGACGAGCTGCGTTCGGCACTCTCCGCGCTGTGGCTCTTCGGCGGGCTACCGCCGAGCCGGCTCTCCGCGCTCCACTACGCCATGCTCTGGCAGACGTACCACGCCCAGGGCTCCGCGGCGGTTCAAGGCGGCGCGCGCGCGCTCAGCGAGGCGCTCTCCGCGGTGATCACGGAGGCCGGCGGCCAGGTCGAGACCCGGCGGCATGTGGACAAGATCCTGCGCCAGCGGGGACGGGTCACCGGCGCGCGCCTCGACGACGGCCGTGAGTTCGCGACGCGGGCCGTGATCTCCACCGCCAGCCCGCACGACACGTTCGAGGAGCTCCTCTCCGCGGAGGGGCAGACCGCCGCCGGTTACCCGCCGCTCCGCACCTTCGTGGCGTCCATCTCCGCGATGCAGGTCCACCTGCTGGTGCGAGGCCCCGTGGAGCTTCCCGCGCACACCACCCTCCGGTACGCCACCTACGATGCGGACGACGCCTACCTGGATCTCCAGCGCGGGCAGCCCGATTACTCAGGCCTGGTGCTCTCGCACCTCAACCGGGAGGACCCGGAGCGGTGCGCCCCTGACCGCCAGATGCTCTCCCTCTTCACCCTGGCGCCGTACGGGCGGCTCGATAACTGGAACGCGCCGTTCGACTCCCGGCGCGGCCCGCAGTACCGGACCCTCGACGATTACGTGCAGCTCAAGGATGAGCTGGGGGAGGCACTGATCGCGGAGGCGGAGGAGCTGATTCCGGACCTCGGCAGCCGGATCGAGATGAAGCGGGTAGCGAGCCCGCTCACCCTGGAGCGGTACACGTTCAACACGGGGGGAGCCGCATTCGGGTGGGCGAACATTCCCGAACAGGCCGGCCCCAACCGCCCCGGCCCGGACACGCCGTTTCAGGGTCTCTACATGGCGGGGCACTGGACGTTTCCGGGCGGGACGATTGCCGGAGCCGTCACCTCGGGCCGGATTGCGGCGAAGACGATCCTGCTGCGCGGCTGACGGAGCCGCCGTTTCCGGGCTGGGCCACGCCGGCCCGGAAAACTCTTCGCCTGACCACGCTCTCCGCAAGGAGTTCCGGGCGTGGAAGCTAACCTGTCCGTGGGCGAGTGCCGGGAACTCCGACCCCGGCAGCGAGAGGGGGAGAGGCCGATGCGTGTCGTTTCATTCTCAGTCGACGGTCAGGCACGCCTGGGCGCGCTCCTTTCGGGAGAGCGGGTCCTGGATGTGACCAACGTGTATCCCCACGCCCTGGCGCTGCTGGAAGCGGGGGAGCTGGGGATGTCGGTCCTCTTCTCCGCCGTGGAGCGCGCCGAGCGGGGGGAGTCCTTGGCCGGGCCGGTCCGCTCCCTGGACTCGGTACACCTGAGGGCGCCCGTCCCGCAGGCGCGGAAGCTCCTCGCGCTGGCCGGCAATTACAATGAGCACGTGGCGGAGCACGGTCGGCCCACCTTCCCGAAGGAAGAGACGTACCCGTACTTCTTCATGAAGCCGCCGAGCACCACGCTGATCGGGCCGAACGACCCGATCCCATTCCCGGCGATGGCGCGCAAGCTGGACTACGAGGGAGAGCTCGCGATCGTGATCGGCAAGCGGGGCCGGCAGATTCCGGCCGGCGCGGCGTACCGGTACGTGGCAGGCTATACGGTGCTGAATGACATCTCCGAGCGCAGCCTCGCGTCCAAAAATGAGCCCCGCGCCGCTCGTGACCGGGACAAGTTCTTCGACTGGCTGGTGGGGAAGTGGTTCGACGGAGCCGCGCCGTGCGGACCGTGGCTGGTGACCCGGGAGGAGATCGAGGATCCTCACAACCTTCGGATCCGGACGCGGGTGAACGGGGAGACGCGCCAGGATGACTCGACGGCCCGGATGGTCTTTACGGTTCCGGAGATCATTGAGTGGATCAGCCGGGTCGTCACCCTGGAGCCGGGGGATATCATTGCCACCGGAACTCCGAGTGGAGTGGGGAACGCGCGGGGACTGTACCTTGAGCCGGGCGATACGGTGGAAGTGGAAATCGAGCGGATCGGCACGCTGACGAACACCGTCACGCGGTAGCGGCTGGCTGGAGAGGGAACGCCCTCACGGCGAAGGCGCGGAGAGGAGAGCGAGCACAGGTACGCGGCGGTTGTGGTGCGGAATCCCGCGTGGAACGTGCCGGGCTCCGCAGCCGGATCTCCCGGGTGTTCGCCGCCGAGCCGCGGGGTCACATGACGACCTCGGCCTGGGCCGGCTCCCGGTCCGGCTGCTCCGCAATGATTCGCACCTTCAGCAGCCGGATTCCCTCCATCGCCTCCGCCACGAACTCGGCTCCATGCGCCGCAATCCGCTCCCCGACGGAGGGCGCGTGGCCGAACAGGCCGAATACCAGGCCCCCGATCGTGTCGTACTCGTCCTCGGGAAGCTCCAGGCCCAGCTCCTCGTTCACGTCCTGAACCGTCATCCGCGCGTCGACGATGGTGCCGGACCCGGTCTCAGCCTCCTGCGTCTCCGGCTCCGGGACCTGGTCGTATTCATCGTGGATCTCGCCCACGATCTCTTCCAGCACGTCCTCAATGGTAACCAGGCCGCTCGTGCCGCCGTACTCGTCCACCACGATCGCCATCTGGCTCTTGTGCTCGCGAAACTCCTGCAGCAGCTCGTCGATCGGCTTCGCTTCCGGCACGAAAAACGGCTCCCGCATGAGGTCCGGCAGGGGGATGCCGCCGGAAGTTTCGCCGGTGGGATGCCGCGCCCTCACTTTGGCGCGGATCTCCTCCATCATGGCGGCGAGCTGTTCAGCGCTTCCCGCCACGTTTCCTGCTCCAGCTTGCCGTCACCCTGGTAAAGACTCCGCCCCGCGGCGTGAACTCTCCGACTACAGTCACCTGTACCGGTTTGCAAGCCTTTACGATGTCGCGCAGAAATCGGTTTACCGCGTTTTCCTGAAAAATGCCGAGATTGCGATAATCAATCATGTACATCTTGAGCTACTTCAGTTCCAGACAGCGT
>CAYQDT010000477.1:0-4196 GCA_964416225.1 uncultured bacterium | reverse complement strand
GTCCCGGTATTCCCGGTTGTAGCGGTCGGAGAAGCGCCCGTTGTCGTTGTAGCGCCCGTTGTCGTAGTAGCGATCCCCGCGCCCGTTCCGGAAGTGCCTGCTGTCGCCGGAAGACCAATTATCCACGTCCTGGCTGACGCTGTCCAGCCAGTCCATGTTTGCCTGGTAACGATCATCGTCAAACCGACTGCGGCTCCGGACGTCTCGGCGGACACGCTGCAGCTTGTCCAGCGCGCGATCCCGATGATCGCGGCTCAACCGACCGTCGCTGTAAAGCTGGTTGATCCGGGCCGTCAGATCATCCAGCCGGCGCGCCTGCTCACCCCGGTAATTGTCCCGAAGCTCCGCCCGGCGCACGGGAATGTTGCGATCGTAGCGGTCCGCGTGGGCCGGGACGGTCATGCCGCCCAGAACGGCCATCGAAAGCACCGCGGGTGCGATCCATTTAACCATTGTTCCACTCCCTTCATCCGCTTCGTTCCTCGCCGCGAAAGCAGCGATGGTTGCTAGACCCGCTCTGAGTTTACCGGTTCCGGCGGTTTCAAAACGTTTCAACATCGAACCGTTTGTCCGCTTACAGAGCACGTCCCTGTCCCTTACTCGAAGTAGGCCGCGCATGGGTACCAGGCGCAAGCCCGGCCGCTCTTGCGCGGCTCCGGAGAACGCCCGGCGGCAGCGCAGGAGTCGCGGCTCGCTCTCCTGAACGTGCGAGGGGCCGCGTGGACGCCGCCGACGGCGCGTCCGTTCAGCCGGGGCCCGACATTCTGATCAAACGGAGCACCAGAGAGATGGATCAACCACGCATCGGCTTCATCGGCCTGGGGATCATGGGCAAACCCATGTGCGCCAACCTGCTCAAGGCGGGATACCAGCTCACCGTGTGGAACCGGAGCCAGCCCGGGATCGACGAGGTAACCGGGTACGGAGCCTCGGCAGGAGACTCGCCCGCGGACGTTGCCGCCAAGAGTGATATCATCGTCACGATTGTCACCGACTCACCCGACGTGGAAAAGGTGATCACCGGTCCGGATGGGGTGCTGGAGGGGGTCCGCGAAGGCTCGGTCGTCATCGATATGAGCACGATCTCCCCATCCGTCACGCGGGAGATCGCCGCGAAGCTGGCGGATAAGGGCGTCGAGATGCTGGACGCGCCGGTGAGCGGCGGCGACGTAGGTGCGAAGGCCGGCACGCTATCGATCATGGTCGGGGGGAGGGCGCAAGTCTACGAGCGCTGCCTGCCGGTCTTCCAGGCGATGGGCAAGAACATCATCCACATCGGCCCGAACGGCGCGGGCCAGACGACCAAGCTCTGCAACCAGATCGCCGTCGCGCTGAATATGCTGGCGGGCTGCGAGGCAATCATGCTCGCGGCGAAAAGCGGTATCGATCCGAAGAAGATGCTGGACGCGATCTCCGCCGGCGCGGCCGGGTCCTGGATGCTCTCCAACCTGGCGCCGCGCATCGTTCAGGGCGATTTTGCTCCCGGCTTCATGGTAAAGCTCGCCCAGAAGGACCTGCGCCTGGTGCTCGAAGCCGCGAACGAGCTCCACCTCCCGCTGCCCGGCACGGCGCTGATGAATCAGGTGTGGCGATCAGTCGAGGCGGACGGCGGCGGCGACCTCGGCACGCAGGCAGCCATCAAAGCGCTTGAGAAATGGGCCAACTTCCAGGTGTCGGAAGCGCGCACGGCGGAGTAGCGCTCAGAGGCGGCAGCGGGCTGGCCGACGGGGGTCGCGGGACCTCTTCCGGCGAGGCCAGCGCATGCCGGCCCGCTGCGCCCAAATTCCCCCAACCATTCCGCAGCCTGCCGCATTCTCACGGTTGGAACCCCGCGGAAGTCCGGTGCGTTCCAATCAAGCATGCGGAAGGCTCATGCCGGCGCGGAGCTGCCGCCGCGCCGGCAGCGTTCGGAGGAAACGAGCGGATGCCCGAGCCGGATCGACAACTGCTCCTCGGGATCGCCCGGGGAGACTGCGGGGCACTGGAGGCGCTGGCGCGCCTGTACGCGGCACCCGTCTACCGCTACCTCTCGCGTCTCTCCGGGGATTCCACACTGGCGGAGGACCTGGCACAGGAGGTGGCCGTGCAGCTCTGGCGCGCGCTGCCCGGGCGAAGCTTCCCGAACGGGCGTGCGCTCAACGCGTGGATCTACAGGGTAGCCACCAACGCCTTCTACATGCACCGCCGCCGAAAGCGCGCTCCGGAAGTCGCCTGGGATGCGCGGCTGGAGCTTTCCGCGGATGACGACTCCGATCCGGCCCGGGCGGCGGAGCGCCAGGATCTCGCCGAGCGGGTCCGGCGGGCGGTCGACGAGCTTCCCGTGCTCGAGCGCCGGGCCCTGCTCCTGAAGGTGTTCGGCGACCTCCGGTACCCCGAGATCTCCGAGGCCACCGGGGAGCCGGTAGGAACGGTGAAGTGGCGCATCGCCCGGGCCTACGAGCGCCTCCGAAAGATCTTGACCCCGGACTTCCGTCCGGCGGAGAAGAAGGATGAACCCGTGCAATCGACTGCGGGAGTATCTGGACGGGGAGATGGCGGCACCCGCGCGCTGGCGCATGGCGCTCCACGTCCGGAGCTGCCCTGCATGTTCCACGCAGAAAAGCGCTGAGGAGACGCTCCAGGCGTACCTGGCACCCGGGTTTCCGGCGCCGGAAGATGCGGCGGCCTGCGAGCGAGTCACGGAGCGCTGGCGCGGAATTCTGACCCAGCCCGTCGGTCCGGCCACGCGCGGAGAGACACTCCCACCGTCCGGCGCCAAGGACGCGAGACGCGGCACCCGCGGCATATGGGGCCCGGCGCGCCGTCGGCTGGTCGCCGCAACGGTGGTGCTGGGGACGGTGCTCTGCCTGCTGGCGGGCAGCGCGCTCTACGCACCGCAGAAGGCCATGGCTGAAGTCGCGGACGCAATGAGGCGGGTACAGCGGTTTCACCTCCGTATGGAGGTGCCGGGTACGGAGGTCCATTACGAGGCGTGGGGCGAGCGCTCGGTGGGAGCTCGCGCGGAGGAATGGGATGGCAAGCGGCTGAGCACCGTCATCCTGGATGACGGCCGTCTGCTGCGCGGTTTTTACCTCGAGGAGCACGTCGTTCGCCAGGGAAAGACCCGCCTCGGGGAGTTCTTCCGGGAGGCGGCCGGATTCAACGCGAGCAAGATGCTGAGCCAGGCGGCCAGCGGGAAGCTGTTCGAAAAGGCGGAGTGGCTTGGGGAGCCCACCGCGCGCGAGGTAGCGCGAGTGGAGCGGGGCGCGTCCGCGCAGCGGCGGATTGAGGTCGACCTGAAAGGCGGCTTCTTCGAGCGGATGGTGATCTATGCGGACCTCGCCTCGGACCGGCTCCTGGAGGCGAACCTGTATACGGACCGCCGCTCTCCGGAGAGCGCTGCGTTTGCCCGGATCACCTTCGACTACCCGGAGCAGATCGACCGCTCGCGGTTCACGATGCCGCCCCACTCCGGCCCGGCGCTTGAGTTTCGGGAGCGGGACCTGCAGGCTCCGTGAAAAACGGGGCTGCCGGTGGGGCGGACGGGGCGCGGTAAAATAGGGGCGCGGCATGTCTCCGGCCGCGAACCCGTCATGCCTGACCAATCCACGCAACTCCTCGCGGCCGACTGGCTGCTCCCCATCTCCGCACCGCCGATCCGGGACGGCGTGGTGGCTGTTGACGGGGAGCGCATCGCCTGGGTAGGCCGGCGCCGCGAGCTCCCGTCCCGCTTCCTCCGCGCCCCGCTGCGGGCGTTTCCGGAGGCGGTCTTGCTGCCTGGCTGGGTCAATGCGCACGCGCACCTGAACCTGACGGCCGCGCTCGGGCTGCTCCCGGGGTCCGCCGAGAGGATTGCGGACTGGATTCGCCTGGTGATCCGCCTGCAATCTTCCTGGCCGCCGGAGATCGTGCGCCAGTCGATCCTCGCCGGTCTCGACCTGCTCCTCTCCACGGGGACCACCACCGTGGCGCACGTGAGCACCGCACCGCCGGTCGAGCCGTTCCTGCGCCATCCGATGCGTTCGGTGCTCTTTCACGAGGTGATCGGGTTTCGCGCTTCCCGGACAGATGAGCTGCTGCTCTCCACAGACGCGTGGCTCGATGAAGCCGCCGGAGCGATCGAGAGCGCCGGCGCCGCGCACCTTCGCCTGGGGATCGCGCCGCACGCGCCGTATACCGTCTCTCCGGACCTGCTGCGCGGCCTCGGCGCCCTCGCC
>CAYQDT010000476.1:0-4198 GCA_964416225.1 uncultured bacterium | reverse complement strand
ATCAACGGCAAGGGCCAGGTGTGCGGCTACGTGTACGGCGTGATCAACGGCGTGACCACCCAGCACGCGGTCCTCTGGAAGGAGGGCGGCATGCTGGACCTGGGGACCCTCCCCGGCGGTGCTTCCAGCACCACGGGAGTGGGCGGGATCAACGAGGCGGGCCAGGTGATCGGGCAGGCTTCCGGCTCCGTGAACGGCCAGTCGTATACCCACTCCGTGGTCTGGACCAATGGCCAGATCCAGGACCTGGGCGCCTTGCCGAGCGCCGCCAGCAGCCTGGGCTCCAGTGCCGGCAACGGCATCAATAACCGCGGGCAGGCGTGCGGCTCGACGGTCGTCGGGCGGTTCGCCCACGCGGCGCTCTTCGTGGTCGGAACGGCCGACGTGACCCCACCCGCCGTCACCTGCCCGCCGGACGTTTCCGCGGCGACCGATCCGGGAAAGTGCACCGCCGCCGTGAGCCCCGGGCAGGCGACCGCGGTGGATGATGTCGACGGCCCGGTGGCGGTAACCGGAGCGCGGAGCGACGGCA
This sequence comes from uncultured bacterium, assembly GCA_964416225.1. Taxonomy (GTDB): domain Bacteria; phylum Armatimonadota; class SYMT01; order SYMT01; family SYMT01; genus CAYQDT01. The sequence goes on along the minus strand of CAYQDT010000476.1, from coordinate 3,666 downwards.
AGGCGCTGAGCGACCCCTATCCGGCGGGCCAGACCCTGATCACCTGGTCGGCGCGGGATGCGGCGGGTAACACCGGCTCGTGCACGCAGACGGTCACCGTCACGGATGGAGAAAAACCGGTCCTCACCCTTCCGGCCGACGTCAACACCACCACCGCGGCCGGACAGTGTATGGCGAAGGTTGATCCGGGCACGCCCACCGCCTCCGATAACTGCCCCGTGGTGCTGATCACCGCGGCACGGAGCGATGGCAAGGACCTTTCGGAGCCCTATCCCGTCGGGAAGACCACGATTACCTGGACCGCCACCGACGGCTCCGGGAACACCGCCTCCGGCGTGCAGTCCGTCACGGTGGGCGCGCAGGCGAGCCTCTCCCTGGCGTGCCCGGCGGACATATCGATCGGTAATGATCCGGGCCGGTGCTCGGCGACCGTGAATCCCGGGACGGCCGTCGCCACCGATCCCTGTCCCGGCGCGCAGGTGAGCGGCGTCCGGAGCGATGGGAAGGCCCTGACCGATCCCTACCTGGTCGGCGTCACCACCATCACATGGACAGCGACCGACGCCTACGCCAACCGGGCGAGCGGCACCCAGAGCGTCACGGTAACCGACGTCGAGAAGCCGGTGGTCACCGCGCCCGCGGACCAGACCCTCGGGAACGCCGCGGGCCAGTGCTCCGGCACGGTGAACCCGGGACAGGCCCAGGCCACCGATAACTGCGGGGTGGTCTCGCTGGTGGGCCTCCGCTCGGACGGAAAGGCCCTTTCCGATCCGTACCCGGTCGGGCGGACCACGATTACCTGGACCGCTGCGGACGCAGCCGGCAACCCCGGCAGCGCCGTGCAGACGGTGACGGTGGAGGACCGCGAGCCGCCGGTTCTCGCCCCCGCGGCCGATCTGTTCAGCAACACGGACCCGGGGAAGTGCAGCGCGGCGGTGGTTGTGAGTTCGCCATCCGCGACGGACAACTGTGGGACGCCGATGGTGGTGGGAGTGCGGAGCGACGGCAAGAGCCTCGCCGATCCGTATCCGGTCGGGAAGACGATGATCACCTGGACCGCGACCGACGCGGCCGGCAACATGACCACCACCGCGCAGGCGGTGACGGTCCGGGACGCGGAGGCGCCGGTCATCTCCGGGGCGAGCGCCTCTCCCGACCGGATCTTCCCGCCGAACCACAAAATGGTTCCGGTTACCCTGAGCTATTCGGTGACGGACAACTGCGACAGCAGCCCCACCGTCACGGTCGCCGTCACCAGCAGCGAGGTGACCGACCCGGCAGCGGAGGACTGGACGGTGATCGACGCGCATCACCTGCTCGTGCGCGCGGAGCGCTCGGGCGAAGGTGACGGCCGGGTCTACGTGATCACCCTCACCGCGGCGGACGCCAGCGGCAACCTCTCCCACCAGACCGTCACGGTCACGGTGCCGAAGAGCCGCGCCAGGTAACGGCTTCCGGGGAGGCGCGTACGCGCCTCCCCGGAAGCGGCCGCTACGAGGCCGGGACACGACTTCTTGGTGAAGATATGCGGTAGGAATTCTCCGCTCACCCGGCGCGACATGACCCCGGATCGATGGGCGACGGTGCAGCTCCATCCGCGACAAACCGGGTATGGAAGCACGGGCCCGCGGAAGATCGAGCCGGAGCGAGTCATGCCAACGGACACGACAAACGGGTGGATGGCGCCCCGGGCGGCGGCGGTTCTGCTGCTGACCGCTCTGGCGGGATGGGGCGGGGCCGCGGCGGCAGGCGCGCCGCGTCTGGAGCTGACCGCGACCCACAAGGACCTGGGAGTGGTCCGGGCGGGGGAGAGTGCCCGCCTCACTTTTCCGCTGCGCAACACCGGCAGCGCCCCGCTTCAGATCCTGGGAGTGGAGGGTGACTGCGGCTGCATCCGGCCCTCCTTTCCGAAGCAGGTTCCGGCCGGCGCCGCCGCGGCCATTGACGGCATCTTCGAAGCGGAGCCGATGTGGGGCGGCAGGGTGGAGAAAAGCCTGCGCCTCCGGACCAACGATGTCGCGCAGCCGGAGCTGCGCCTCGTGGTCACCGCGCAGGTCCTCCCGTTCGTCCGGATGGAGCCGCGCAGCCCGCTCATGCTCCCCTTCGAGCACGGCGGCCGGTACGAGAAAGAAGTGCTGCTGGTCCCGCGCGCCGGCAGCCATCTTGGGTTGAGCAGCCCGCGGTGCGACCGGCCGTTCGTCCACGCACAGCTCGTGCCGCCCGGAGGCAGCGACCCGAAGCGCGCCTACCGGCTGAGACTGACCATCGGACCGGTGGCGCGGTCCGGGGACTTCACGGCGACCGTCAAGCTGACAACCTCCGAGCCGAAAATGCCGGAGGCATGGTTTGTCATCGCGGGCCTGGCGAAGTCCGGACCGGTGGTGAGTCCGGACCGCATTGTCGTGCCGGCGCGGCGGGCGGGCGCACTCGGGGGCGAGCTGGCGCGCTTGCAGGTTTTCACGCGCACCGGGCCGATGAAGGTGCTCGGGGTGGAGACCGGCAGCGCCCACCTCAAAGCCGAGCTGACCGCGAAGACGCCGGGCCACTTTTACGAGGTCGCGGTCCGGCCCGCGGGGACGCTCCCGCCCGGCATCCTCCGCGCCACGCTCCGCGTCCGGACGGACGACCCGGAGACGCCGGTCGTCACGGTGCCGTTTTCGATGACCATCGACCCGTAGCGCGCCGGGTCCGCTATCGCGTCGCTTCCCGCAGTCCGGCGACCTTGCTGCGCGGCTCCGGAGCGCGGCGCGCGAGGACCACGCCCGCCTGCTCGCCGTGGCCGGCGCCGCGCCACGACGCGTAGAGCCGGAACGTCGCCGACGGCTCCCGCGGGGCAGCGGGTCCGGAGCAGGCGTCCGGGCGGAGAAATTCGTCCAGGGAGGCGAGGATGCTTTGCCGGCCCTCGGCATTTTCCGGCTGATAGAGGTAGAGCATGGAGCGGACCAGCTCTCTCACGCGTCGACGGTTGTAGTAATCCTCGATCTCATGGCCCGCCGGGATATTGCCCTGGTCCACCACCAGCGCGCGCCGGGAGAGCAGGTCGCTGAGGTCCTCCCGGCCCAGCTTCAGGCCCCGGTTGCCCAGCGCATCGCCCTTCCCGATGCCGCGCCGCAGCTCCAGCACGCCGTCCGCATGGTCCTTTTCCGGCACCGTCACCCACCAGACCTGCGCGCGCGCCAGGGCGCAGCGCGCCGTGTCCGCTCCCTTGCGGCAGAAGAGGTCGTAGTCCAGGTCGGCGCCGGCGAGGGTGAGGAGCCCGACCTTCAGCGTTCGGGTCGGCTGCTCGATCGCCCCGACCTTTTTCTCGGCGCCGGCCATCTCGGGGCAGAGCGCGGAGAGCGCCACCTGGGCCCCCATACTGTGGACCCAGAGGTGCACCGGGGAGGTGGGAAAGCGATCGTGGAGGCGAAAAAGCACGCTGCGCAGCCCCTGCCGGCCGCTTGCCGCGGCAAGCTCGGCTTTCTCCTGGTACGGGTTGCGGACCGCGTTTTTGAGCCCCAGCAGCGAGGTGAGCCGGTGGCCGACGGCCCTGGGGAGCCACGCTCCCGGGGTGCCGGCGTCGGCGGCCCAGTGCACCCCCACCGCGGCGATGGGCAGGCCGGCGGCGGCCGCTTCCGCCCGCAGGCGCCCGGCCACCGTCTCAAAGCTTGCGACGGCGTCCTTCTG
>CAYQDT010000475.1:0-4199 GCA_964416225.1 uncultured bacterium | reverse complement strand
GCGTAAAGCGCTCCCACGCCACCGGCTCTTCGAAGTTCAGAGCCACCGAGCTGCCGAACAGGGAGGTCTCATCCAGGACCACCAGCCCCATCTCATCCGCCAGCTCCAGGTAATGCCGCGGATGGACCTTCGCGTGCGGGCGCACGCAGTTGCCGCCGAAGTCCTGAATGGCGCGATACCAGGCCCAGGTGTAGCTCCGGGAGAGGACGAACGGGCCGAACGGGTGGAGCAGATCCCCGGAAAGCCGGATGGGGCGCCCGTTCAGCAGCAGCTCGCGGCCCCGGATGGTGAACTGCCTCCACCCAAAGCGCTCGGACCGGCGGTCGAGGATCCGCCCATTTTCCGTCACCGTCAGGATCGCGGCGTAGAGGCGCGGCGATCCGGGCGCCCAGCGCCGGAGGCGGCCCTGCACCCGCTGCCGCACGGCGATCCGCACCGAGCGACCCGGCGGTACGACGTGTTCCGAGCCGGGAAGTGCCAGGGCCGGCGCTCCGAGTCTCCAGCGCCGCTGTGGATAACCGGGCGCGTCTGTCCGCATGCTGGGTAGCCAGGGGCGCGCCTCGCCGGTGACGCGGATACGGCGCGGACGGTCCGTGGTGTTGGCGACGGTGACTTCCAGCGCCAGCGAGTCCCGTGACACGTCCGGCCGGATGAAAACGTCCGCGACGTGGACGGGCGGCAGGTTCAAGAGGTACACATCTTGCCAGATGCCGGCCAGGCGCTCCGTCTCGGAGCCGATCGGGTACGGCGCCCGCATGAGGGGGTACCGCGTACTCCGCTTATCGAACAGCGCGTGGGCGCGCACCCCGACGAGCAGCTCATTGACGCCGGTGCGGCTGACGAAGGGCGTGACGTCGAGGTCGAACGGCAGCCAGCTATCGAAGTGCCCGCCGGCCCGCCGGCCGTTGACCCACACCTGGCACTCCCCCGCCACCGCTTCGAAGTGGATGCTCAGGCGGCCCGTTTTCCAGCCGGAGGGCACCCGGAACGAACGCCGCAGCCACGCCATCTCTACGCCGCTCCAGGCGGCGGGATAGCTGGGGAAGTAGGTCGAGCCCGGATCATACGGGCGGGCCGGGTCTCCGGTGGGATGCCCCGTGCCCCACGCGTTGACGTTCCACGGCGAGGGGATCTTGATCGGCGTCCGGTCCCAGGCGGCCGCGCGCGGCCGCGACAGCTCCGGCGGCGCCCCGGCGCCCCGCCGGTAGCCGGGCGGTACGGCGGCGGGCTGGAACTGCCAGCGGCCGTTCAGGCACAGCTCCCGCCGGTACGGCCTCTCCTGCGGCCGGACCACCCCTTCCGCCGGAGCGAAGACCGCACCGCTGTGCACGCCGGCCCGGCCGGGGGTGCCCGGCAGTGCGCAGAGGCCGAGCACCAGGAGGACCAGAGACCGACCCACTCGCATTCTCGCGTTAACTCCCTTCGCCGCGCCGGCCGGCGGATCATCGGCCGGCGCGGCTACTCGAGCCCCGCTTCCCGGAGCAGGCGCGCGACCTCCCGGACGACCGGAGCCGGACCGACCAGGCGCACCGCGTCTCCTTCGACCCGGCGGTCGACGAGCGGGTGCTCCGGGACGGCCGCCAGCGCACGAAGAACGGCGTCCCGGTCCGCTTCGCCGGTCCAATAGCCGATGCTCGGGTCGAACCGGAGCGGAGACCGCAGCTCGACTTCGCTCGTCTCTTCCGAGGAATCCGTCATCCCACCCACCTCACGCGGAGCGGGGCCGGGCATGCCGGCCGAACGTTCCGAGCCCTCGATCCCGGCTGCCGTCGAGAGGAGAGCGCGCCACCACCCGTTCGCCGCGACGGCTCAAGGGGACGGCTCAGTGGTGGTCCACCCGGGGGCGGATCTCCCGGGCCCGGAACTCCTCCACCAGCGCGGCCAGGTTGCGGACGACGCACTCCACCACGCGGGCGCCCTTCTCCGCGCTGGCCAGCGTCGGATCCCCCTTGGTGCCGGTGCGGCTGTTCCGGCTGAAGAACTCCTGGAACTGCACGGGGCTGCTCCGCTGGAGGTCCCAGTAGAAGAACTGGCTGCGGGGAAAGTTGATGTCCTTTTCGGCGAGGTCCATCTGCACGAGGTCCGGCCGGAAGTGGAGGATCACGCTGGTCTCCAGCTCGCAGCCGTGTGCCATGCCCCCGGGGTATTCCGATTCCCGGATCTCCGTCACGGCGGGCTCGGCGAGCGACCACCAGGAGACGAGCGCGGCCACCGCCTCCGTATGGTTGCTGATGTTCCGAGCCGCGATGTCCAGGAACGGGACGTTGCTCCCGTGACCGTTCACCAGCAGGAGCTTCCGGAAGCCGTGGTGGGCGACGCTCTTCCCGATGTCCGTCACGTAGTCGATGATCGTATGGCCGTCGACCGCGATGGTGCCGGGGAAATCGAGGTGGTGGAAATTGAAGGAGTAGTAGACCGGCGGCATCAGCAGGGCCGCGTGCGGAACGGCCTCCGCCACGCAGCGGGCGATCTCGCGCGCGGTGATGCAGTCCGTCGAGAGCGGCAGGTGGGGCCCGTGCTGCTCCACCGTCCCTACCGGGAGCAGCACCACGCGCTCTTCCCGCGCGGCCTCCCGCAGCTCCGGCCAGGTGTGCTCTTCCCACAGGATCTTATTGCGCGCCATCTCTCCCTCCCGTTCTCGCCGCTTTCCAAACAGGAGGCCGTTCACGGCGAGCGCCGCCCGCTCCTGCCCGGATACAGGGCCGGATGAGCTACAATTCCGCGGCTGCGCGCCTGGGAGGAGTCACTCGATGAGCTACGAATACGGAACCTGCCGCCCGGAAGAGCTCTACGACCTGGTCGAACTGGCGAACCGCGTCTTCCGCGCCCAGCGTCCCGGCAACATGGGCGAGGAGTACCCGCTGGTGTTCGAGGCGCCGAACGCGGAGAACCTGCTGGTAGCGCGAGACAACGGCCGGATCGTGGGGCACGTCGGGCTCTGCATTCGGGACGCCTCGCTGCTCGGCGCGCGGCTGCGGGTCTCCAGCATCGGCGCGGTGGCCACGGATCCGGAGCACCGCGGGCAGGGAATCGCCAGCCGGCTGATGGAGCTGGCCCGGGAGCGGTCCCGGGAATCGCGCGCGAGCCTGATGCTGATCTCCGGCACGCGCGGTCTCTATCAGCGCCTGGGGTATGTCCAGGTGGGCACCTTTCTCAGCTATCTGGTCCCGGCGGGTGACCCGGAACCGGGGGTTTCGGCCACTCCGTTCGAGGCGGACGACCTCCCCGCCATCGTCCGGCTCTACCAGAGCGAGCCGGTCCGCTTCTTCCGGCCCGTGGAGGACTGGCACAAGCTGGTGGCGGCGAGCATGCTGATGAACCAGCCCGCCGATCTGCTGGTGATCCGGCGCGGCAACGCGATTGTGGCGTACGCGGGAGTCCAGCGCCCGGGCGCGAGCGGCCTGGGATTGCGCGGCCCGGCGCGGGTGCGGGAGGTGGCGGGCAGCCGGAGCGCCCTCGCGGCGGCGCTGCCCGGGATCGCTCGCGAGTACGGCTGCTCGGGCAGCGAGGTGGTGACGTGGGCCTCGGACGCCGAGTGGCGCTCGCAGGCGCTGGCTCGCGGCTGGGAGTGGGCACCCCTCCCCTTCCCGGGCCGGGTGGGAATCATCGACTCCCAGCGGTTCCTGACCGCGGTCCGGCCGCTTCTCGAGGAGCGCGCCAGCGGGGAGCTGGTCGTCACCGCGCAGGGAGAGGGCGTGCGGCTGGAGGCGGGCGGCGACTCCGTTCTGGTGGAGCGGCCCGGCGCGCTGACGGCGCTGCTTTTCGGGGGTGAGACGGAGGAGGCGCACGCCGTGCCGTTCCTGCCGGAGCGGCTGCGGGCGGCGGTGGATGTGGTGCTGCCGGTGCCGCTGTTGTGGTACGGCTACAACTATGTCTGACGTGTAGGGCGGGTAGCTTCTGGATTTCTTTCCGGCCGGAGGTTCGTTCGGGTACCTCTTGGCGAGGCACCCCCCGGGCCCTAGCCGCTCCGGCCCACCCTCCCGCGGCGGGGGCCCCTCTGGTCGCTTCCTTGGCCTGGGCTTTGTGGGTGGCTCTCTTTTCAGTCGGGGGTTCGGGCGGGTACCTCCTGGCGAGGCACCCCCCGGCCCTAGCCGCTCCGGCCCACCCTCCCGCGGCGGGGGGCCCCTCTGGTCGCTCGGACGGCCCGCAAAAGCTTTCGGGCCTAACGCTCCCGGCGGGGCGTGCTCCCTCCGCCGGGT
>CAYQDT010000474.1:0-4205 GCA_964416225.1 uncultured bacterium | reverse complement strand
GCCATCATCGCCGGTCAAGACCAACCGTTCGAGAACCGCGTGGTTTTCGGTGGGAGCAATCTCTCCGACCAGCCGTACCGCCAGCCCGTGAGGATGGTCGAACGTTTCACTATCAGGCTCCAGTGCCTCCCACGCGCAACGCACTGCCTCCGCCAGCCCGTCGGTTTCGCCGCGCCGCGCGAGCGCGCGAATTGCGAGTAGGCGCAGACAGAGATCGGCGTCTTGCGCCAACTGCGCCAGTTGAGTGCGCCAGTCCGGCCCATCCTCCCCAAGCTGATCCAGCGCATGCACGGCCATAAAGCGGAAGTCAGGGTTCAGATGCCCCGCGGCGCACTCGCTCAAAATGCGGTGCAATAATTCCCGGTGTTCGGGCCGGGGCTGAAAGGCCAGCTTGTTGATGCTCTCGGCGATGAACTGCGGGTCCGCATCTGGATGCGTAAGGAACGCTCCCAGGACGTCCGGTGCTTTGTCAGGTGTCAACCGCCAGAGGCGATCCCTGAACGCTCGGCGCAGGGAAGACTTAAAGCTCGGGTAGATGTCCGGACACGTCAGCAGCGAGCCCAGGCGCCAATCAGTCGTGTCTCCAGGATGGTGGCAAAGATACCATTCGGCGGCAAACGCCGACTTCCAGACCCCCGGATCACTGTTACTGGGCCGTCGAAGCGACGCTTCGATGCTGTTGAGCACTTCCTCCTCACCGTATTGTGCCGCCACCATCTCAGCCGCTGCTTCCGAATTCCCCATCGGGGGGTTGATGAGGAGTCTCAGGACCTCGGCGAGGGGAGGCGGCTTGACGGCAAGCCAGTCCGCCAGCACCTCCGGATCCGGGCAGATCGAGACGAGGTCCCGGCGCGCCTCCTGATCCGCGGCCTGCCGCCAGCGGTCCATGAGCAGGGCGCGAGCCGCGGCTTGCCGGAAGCGATGTCGCGCGAGGTAGAGATGGATGTCCCGACTATCGCCGCCCGGCACCGGCGCCTTGAGCTTCAGGTACGCATCACACAGCTCGTCCCGGAGGGCCTGAAACTCCGTGGGGATCTGCAGCGGGAGCGGGTGGCACGACCAACAGCACGACGGATACCATACGGCAAAGGCGTCGAGAGGGCTGCCATCCCCGCTCGCTACCTCACGGGCGACGCGGCGCCGCAGCGCAGTGGCTGCAAGCGCTTTGGCGGTCGACGTACGACAAAGACAGAGGAGCGGTCCAGGATTGATCTCTGGATCATCCAGCAACGGCCCCAGTTCGCGCAGGGGGAGCTCTGCGCCGGCCGCAGCCAGCGCATAGACGATCTGATTTCGCAGATCCGCGCCGCAATCCGGCCAGCGCAGCACCCCACGGAGCAGCGGTCCACATGTGCGGTCCGCGACGACGGTGATGAGGTCAACCAGCCTCTGCTGCGCGTAGCCGGCTTGATCCAGACGGAGAGCGGCCTCGTCATCCAGAGACTCCGGCACCTCGTCGGGCACGCGATTAGCCGCTAAGAGCGCGACGAGCCGCTCGCAGAAGCCTAACCGTGTGGTCCATTCGAACGGCTCCAATTGAAACATGGAAGTGGTCGCTAATCGGCATGAAATCCGGCTTCTTTGAACGTGTGTCGATCTGAGAGGCGCCAGTCACGGAAGGTGAACCCTGCATGCAGCGGCGCCCTAACTGGAAACCCATCCACCGCAGAGTTGTCGGTTGCGGTGGATGGTAGGCGATGCCACTCATGACGTCGGCGACCCCCTGCCGCGCCGTCGAGGCGCCGCGACCAGCTCTTTCCAGCGATCCCCGCGAAATTTTCCCAAACAGTCCGCTGCCGGCTGCAGCCGCAGGTCGACGCCACCGTTGGGGCGATGTTGACGCACCGTGTGGCAGACGCTCACGTGGCAACCCGGTACCAGCACCGGTCATACCTAAAACAGATGCTCTTCTGTCCGGAGACCACTGCACCCCGTTTCAACCGCGGGCGGCTTTCTACCGGAACCCCGACATGGGACCACGGTGAGTCCCTAGTAGAAAAGCTTACGAAGGCGGAATGCGATTTACTAGCGAAAGAAGAATTATTCGAAGATATCATCCGGAATGTAACGCGTAATGCGGGAAGGCCGCCAGCTGGCGTGTATCACTCGGACAGTGAGCAACTCAACAACAGGTTCCGGCGGCTGAAGCAGCGGACCTGCGTTCCCATCAAGCAGCCGGCGGCGGCGCTCCGATTTCGGGATGACACGGGCGAGGCGCATCCGGATCACCCGGCCGTCGCGCGCCAGCTGGCGGACAGGGTGCAGCCGCGGCATCTCGGTGCGGCGGCGATCCTGGGACCGGACCGGCAGGGCCTCGCGGCGCTCCGCGAGTTCTCACAGAACGGGTGGAGTGTAGGGGCTCCGGCTGTTGAGCCGGCGAACACCAGCCTGGGCGCGGGGCTCCAGAGCGAGGATGCCGGGGACGTCTTCACGGATCAGCCGCACTGGGATCTGGCGCTGGACCACCTGGAGACGGCGTCGCAGTGGTTGTCACGGCGCTGCATACGGGCGGGTGATTCGGGCTTTCACGCATTCGTCCGCTCCGGCACCCGGCTGAGCAGTATCTACGACTTCCAGGGCCGGCATGATGCGTTGGCCCCCATCCTCCACGGGCTGGTGCGTGCCATCCATGAATGCCGGGACGGCATCCAGCCGGCGCGAACAGCGAAAGCGGTCGGCCTCGCGTACAAGGGGGCTGCCGTCTCCTGCCGGCACCGCGGACGGACTCCCGTGCGAGAGCTGATCCACCTGTCCCGACAACACTTCTCCGTGCTCAGTGACTTACCGGTGCCGGACCGGTACGGGATGGCCAGCGCTCTACGCGACCAGGCACGGCCCTGGTTGATCGCCGGCCTGGGCTTCGGCGGAGCCAGCGACGCAAGTTCAACCACTTGCAGCCATGCCACCATCGTGCCGCAGCCGGCCATCTCGCTGTTGGAAGGGACGGGGCGACCGGAATACCGGTTCGAGCTGGCCATCACCTGGGCCGATCTGGCCATGGTCCACGCCTGTCCGGGCGAGCACTCTCTGGCGCGGCGGGCTTGGGAGCGGAGCGTGCTGCTGACACCGGAAGCGCTTGCGTCGGAGAACGCCCCGACCACGCCCCTCACTTCCAAGCAGCGCTTTACGGAGCAATTCCTGGCTGCTGCCGCGCAGCGCCGGGATGAGGTGCTCAACAGGCATCAGCGGTTCCGCTCCGCCGTCGATCCAAGCTATCAGGAGCGGCTGGCGCGCGCCCATGCGGTGGCGAGAGCCGCCGAGATGCGGGATGTCCGTCAGGCGTGCGGGACGATGTTCCGATGAGCGGCCAATCCAGTGCGCCTCATTGCCGTGCCCGTCTCAGCCGGCACTCAGCCGCGGATACCAACATTCACTCGATCTGTTCTGGCTGTCCCTGTGTCAACACCATGGATCCGCACCGTATGCGCCACCGTCTTCCCCTCTTCGTCTGGATCGGGCTCCTCGTCCTGGCGGCTCTCTGCTGCGCGGCCAACCCGGTGCGGTCGGCAGAGTCGGCTGCGGCGGCCGCGTTGTGGACCGAGGTCACGCCGGTTCACTCCGGAACCAACCTGATCCCGAACGGGGGTTTTGAGCGGCTGGATCCGGATGGCATGCCGACCGGATGGCGCTGGGTCCGGCGGAACACGGACGCCACCTGCACGGTGGTAACCGGCTCGATGCACATGGGCGAGCGAGCACTGCACTTCACCAACGGCACCGCCTACAACGACCAAACATACGGCGTGTTCTTCCGGCCGGAGCCGATCCCCCTCACGGTAGGGCACAAGTACACGCTTAGCTGCTGGGTGCGCGGGGACAATCCGGGCGATCCATGGTTCGGCACGTGGCGAGATCTGTCGCTACACCTGGTGCTGCCCCGCACCGGCGGCGCATGGCAGCGGGTCTCCCTGACGTTCACCGCTACGCCGCGCGTGGAGAAGCTCTACCTCATCTTCGTCACGGAGCGGCCCACCTCCGGCTTCGACGTGGATGACCTGAAGCTGGAGGAGGGGGAAGCACCAACTCCGGATGCCGACTCCGCACGGGTGGTGCTCTCCCCGTTGAACTCCACGCGCTGGTTCAACGGCGACGTGCCACTGCAGTTGCCCTGGAGCATCACGGCACCCGGCCCGCTGGCCGACCTGGAGGCGGAGGTCTCCGCGGAGCCCAGTGGCGTCTCCGCCCGCGGAACTCTCGCGCTGCCC
>CAYQDT010000473.1:0-4210 GCA_964416225.1 uncultured bacterium | reverse complement strand
TGCCCGCCCACGGCCCGCGCCGCTTCCGCGCAGCGGCGGAGGTAGGGGTCGCCGGGAACGGCCGGGGCCGTCATGAAGGGCGCCTCCACCGCCAGATTGAAGCCGAGCTCCGGGACGGCGTGCGCAAGAGCAGCCAAGCGGTCCGGGCGGGGCCATGGGCGCTCGTCACCCGGCACCCGCTCCTCTCCGTCGCCGAGCGCGCGCTGGCGCAGCTCGACATAGCGAAAGCCCAACTCGTGACCGCGGCGGCACTGCGCTTCGAGCCCGACCTCGTCGAGAACCGCGGCCCAGCAGTTGCTGACCGCTCCGATCCAGAATCGTCCGCTCATTTCCTCTCTCTGGCTCACTACAAGGGCTCGGGCCGCCGCGCCGCGGATCAACCGAGCGACGCGAGGAACTCCATCACGCAGGCATTGAACCGCGCCGGCTGCTCCAGGAAGGGGAGATGCCCGCAGCCGGGGAGGACCCGAAGCACCGCCTGCGGAATTCCCGCCTTCAGCGCCCGCGCCTGATCCAGCGGCGCGACCTGCTCCTCAGCGCCCAACAGAACGAGCGTGGGGCACTGGACCCGCGGCAGCAGCGGGGTGGTATCCGCCGCGACGAGCGCGCGGAGGCTCTCCGCATAACCCCGCGGGCTGGCCGAGGCGATCATCTGCTGGAAGAGGCCGACAAGGGCGGGCTGCGTCGCGTGCGTGGTGGGTCCGAGAGCCGTCGCCGCCACCGCGGGCGCGAGCGCCTCCAGCGCCTGCGCCTCCATGCCCTGCGCCTCGATGACTCCAATCCGCTGCCGCATCCGTTCCTTCCCCTGCTCGCTCAACGTCGGAAAGCCACCCACGAGAACCAGACCGGCAACCTGCTCCGGATGAGCGGCCGCCAGCGCAACACAGGTGAGGGTGGACATGGAGCTGCCCACCACCACCGCGGGCCCAAGGCCCAGGGTCCGCGCGAGGGCCGCGATATCTTCCGCGAGGTCGGGGATTGTGAAGGGTCTGACCGGCTCGCTCGAGCGTCCATGCCCGCGGGGATCGACGGCGGTAACGCGCATCACACCCGAGAGTCCGCGCACCTGCGCGTGCCAGGCGGCCACGGTGGCGCCGAGCCCGGGGAGCAGCACCAGATCGGCGGGCCCGGCACCCTCCTGCCGGTAATTCAGCCGGACCCCGTTCACTTCAGCGAGCATGGTGATCAGCGGTAAGCGCAGCGCTAAGTGGAAATCCGCGGCAATTGCCGGCCTCCGCCGGCGAGTTGCACACGCCGCGCCGCCCTTCCTTTACGGTTTCTCAACTACGGTTTCTCAACTACGGTGTGACGGCTTCGGCCGCGGACCGGCGCGCGCGCCGGCACAACTAATACAAAGGCCATCCGCCCCAGCGGGGGCGGATGGCCCTGGTTTTGCGGCTCGCGCGCGAGCTTACTTAGCCGCGCCGCCCGGCAGCTTGTCCGCCTTGATCAGCGCACCGAAGGTGGTCTTCTTATCGGTGCTCTTCTCGTTCGCGACCTTCTTGATCGCGGTGGTGACCTCGTCGGTGGAGGCGTTTTCCTTGCCCAGCGCCTTCCCCAGCGCTTGGCCATACGCGTTGCGGACCTTCTTGTCGGGCCCATTGTGGCACACCTGACACTTGGCCTTGCCGAGTGTGCTGTCAGGCTTCACCTCATAGACGGCGTTGAATGCGCCCAGATACCCCGGACGGGCGCTGGCGAGGGTCGGCAGCAAAACGGAGCACGCGCACAGCGCGAGCACGCCGGTGAGCATTCGCTTCATCCAAAACTCTCCCACGGAATGGTGGGCCGGTACGCAGCGCGGCCCAGGAGTATGCGATAGACGATGGCTTCGTCACGTCCTGAGACGCCCGACGCCGCGGTTCGTTCGTCCAGAAGCGCCTGGATCCCTTCCCGGCAGCCGAAGGGACACCCGGCTTCTCCGGTAACCGGGAGACGAGCCGCCCGCCGGAGGGCAGGCGGGAAGGGATGATGCCGGCCGAGGATCAGGAGTTGACGGCTCCAGCGCCCGCGGCGCGCTCGTGGATGCCGCCGCGCCGCGGCTCCGGGACGCAGCGGAGGAGCGTGACGAGGGCGAGGATTCCGCCCACCACCGCCGCCAGGAAAACGGTGCCGTGCCCGGCGCGCTCCACGATAAGCCCGCCGAGTAGGGGCAGAGCCACGCGGAACGGGCCGGAGAGCAGGCTGAAGACGCCGGTATAGGTGCCGCTGCGCTCGGGCGGGCAGAGCTCCAGGACGTAGTTGATGGCGCAGACTCCCCAGCCCTGAACCGCGATTTCATTGAACACGAAGACGGGGTACATCCAGCCCAGGGCCGGCGCGCGATAGGCCAGGCCGGCCGCCGCGATTCCGGCAACCGTAGCAATCAGAATTGCCGCGCGGTTTCCGCGGTGGTCGCCGACCCATCCCGCGAGGATGGAAGCGAGCGTGCGGGCCGCCATGACGACGGCCGTGAACGCGGCCACGGTCTCCGTGCCGGCCCCGAACCGGATGATCGAATAGTCCGTGTAGAACGCCGCCGCTGCTCCGTTGAGCGAGAAGAGCGCGATGGCGATGCAGAGCCAGACCATCCGCCGGTCCGCCGAAACCTCGCGGAGGGTTCGGAAGGGGTTCCGATGCTCCGGGGCGTGCTCATCCGGCTGCTCGGGCTCCCGGATGAACGCGAGCGGCGCCACGCTGACGCTGTGGAAGGTAAAGGCCGCGAGGAAGCACGCGGCAAACCCGCCGGGAAACCCCCACCGGCCGAGGAACCAGCCGGCAAGCAGTGCCGCGCCGGTTCCAAGAATTCCCGAGGCGGCGCCGCCGATGCCGTACAGCCTTCCACGGAGACGGGGCGGGATCGTTTTCGCGATCAGCTTGTAGTAGCCCGGAGTGTTGGCTCCCACCGCCGCGCTCATCACAAACCAGCACCCGAAGAAGGAGTAGAGCAGGGCGGTGCGCCCGAGCCAGATGCAGAACCCGGCCATGAGGAGCAGCATGGAGCGCTCCAGTGCCGCCACCCACATCACCGAGCGCTTCACCCGGGGCAAATGCTCGACCCAGGGTGACGTCAGGATTCCGGGCACCAGCCAGCCAAACAGCATCACCGTCTGAATCAGGCCCACGGCGAACGGAGACGGCGTGAGCTGACGGACGAAGAGGGGGAGGATCGTGGACGCGGAGATCATGCCCATTCCCACGCCCCAGCCGCAACTGTCGATCACGGCGGCGCCAAAATTCCAGCCAACGTTACGCTCGTCCTGCATCTCACCCGGATCATCCCACCCTACATACTCCCCGGTCCGACCGGGGTGCGGGGCCTAACCTTCGACCACTGCGCCCTCGTCGTCGATCGCGAGCGCCAGCCAACGCGCCCCCGACCCGGCCCTCCGCACCGCTGCCGCCATCGCCTCGCCGATGCGTGCTTCATGTTCGCTGCAGAGCGCGAGCATGGTCGACCCGCTCCCGCTGAGGCAGGCGCCGAACGCTCCGGCCTCCAGGGCGGACGTGATTGCCGCCTCGTATCCGGGAATCAGGGGCGCGCGATACGGTTGATGGATGCGGTCCTGCATCGCGGTCCGCAGCGTGTCCCACTCTCCGAGCAGGAGCCCGGACACCAGCAGGGCTGTGCGACCAATGTTGAAGACCGCGTCCGCGCGACGGTAGTGGGTCGGAAGCACCCCGCGCGCATCCGAGGTGCTGACGCGCGCATCCGGAATGCAGACCACCGCCCGTAGTCCGGGAGGGATCGGAACGCGCAGGTGATGGAATTCGCCGTCCGAGAGAAGCGTGACCTGAAAGCCCCCCAATAGCGCCGGGGTAACGTTGTCCGGATGGCCTTCCATCTCTACCGCCAGGCGAAGGACCTCTTGGCTGGAGAGCGGGCTTCCCAGCAGTGCATTCGCGCCGACCAGGCCACCGACGATGGCCGTTGAGCTGCTTCCGAGCCCGCGACTGACCGGGATTCGGTTCTCCAGCTCGATCTCCATGGCGGGAGCCGGGCGCCCGGCTTCGCGGTACAGGCGGCAAACTGCCTGGTAGACCAGGTTCTCGGCACCGGTCTCCAGCAAGGCCTCACCTTCCCCGACCGTCCTCACCCGCACGTCCCGCTCCGCCAGGCGAAAGCGCATGCGGTTGTGCAGGCGGAGAGCCATGCCCAGGGCATCGAAGCCCGGGCCCAGATTGGCGGTGCTGGCCGGCACCCGCACGAGCGTCTCTTTCACTATCTCCC
>CAYQDT010000472.1:0-4210 GCA_964416225.1 uncultured bacterium | reverse complement strand
GGTCCGAAAGACCTCATAGACGCCGTTCGGGTCCGTGGGGCGCGGGGGGTGCTCCTTCCAGAGCTCCCAGGCCCGCGCCTCGCTCTCGGGACGGCGGTGGGCGATGGAGAGTCGCTCGATGAAGCCCTGCTCGTCGAAGACGTCGACCATGCAGCAGTCGGCCACCTGGGGCACCACGAGGCGCGCCACGCGCTGGAGCGTCTCCTCATAGTTCAGGCTCTCGGAGAGGATCGTACTCGCTTCCGCCTGGAAGCGGAGCGACTCCGCGGCCCGCTTCTGATCATCGATGTCCGTGCAGGTGCCGAACCAGCGCCGGAGCCGGCCGTCGCTGTCTCGCACGGGCAGCCCGCGCGCGAGGTGCCAGCGGTAGCAGCCGTCCGCCCGCCGAAGCCGCGCCTCCGTGTCATATACTTCGCCGAGCTCCAGCATCTCCTGGAGCTCGCGCCGACAGCGCTCCCGGTCTTCGGGATGTACGGCCTGCCACCACCCGGTCTCCAGGCTCTGCGCCTCCGAGAGGCCGGTGTACTCGTACCAGCGGCGGTTCCAGTAATCGAAGCCGCCGTCCGGGCGCGCCGTCCAGACCAGGTGCGGGATCGCTTCGGCGAGTACCCGGTACTGCTCCTCGCTCGTGCGCAGCGCGGAGAGGAGCTCATCGTTCGCGCGGACGGCCTCCTCGGCGGCGATCCGGGCGGTCTGCTCCCCCTGGAAGAGCTGCTCGCGCTCGCTCTCCATCCGGCGGCGCTCCGCGATCTCCGAGTTCAGCTCCTTGTTCGCCGCCTCGAGCGCCCGGGTGCGCTCCCGGACCCGCGCCTCCAGGCGGGCGTTGAGCTTGCGGACCTCCTGCTCGGCCTTCTGGCGCTGAAGCACTTCCCGCTTCAGCTCCTTCGTCTTGCGGGCCAGCTCCACGAAGCTGGAGACTTTGGCGCGGAGAACCTCCGGCTGGAACGGCTTGAACAGGTAGTCCACGGCGCCCACGGAGTATCCATGGGTGACGTGGAAGTCGCTCTTGTTGATGGCCGTCAGGAAGACGATCGGCGTGTGCCGCGTCTTTTCACGGGCCCGGATCAGGCTGGCGGTCTCGAAGCCGTCCATTCCGGGCATCTGGACGTCCAGCAGCACCACCGCAAAATCGTCATCCAACAGCTGTTTGAGCGCCTCGATGCCGGACGTCGCGCGCACGAGTTCCTGCCCGAGGTCTTCCAGGACCGATTCCAGTGCCAGGAGATTCTCGGGGTGGTCATCCACCAGCAGGATTTTGACTTGATCGTCCGAGGCCATGAGTGGAGGAGCAGGGATGCCGGGACTGCAGGATGACTGATCAGGCGACCGTTTGCCTGGGATGGGCAGCGCTCCATTCCTGTATCACAGCGCGCCCGAAACTCGAACATTCCTTCCCCAACGGCCACCCGTGGAAACGGAGCGCGTCCTTCGCCGGCGATCGGCGAAGCGAGCCGGCCCGCAGGTTGTTCGGGCAGCGCCCGCGGGCCGGATGGGTGCGTGGACGAGTGGCGAGGGGGGGCGTCCGGCTGCACGCTCCCCACCCGCCTGCCTCGCGCGGTCGCGCGGCGTCGTCCGGGCGCCGCTAGCGATAGAGCCACACCCGGAGGAGTGAGAGCAGCTGCTCGCTGTCCACCGGCTTGGCGATGTAGTCTGAGGCGCCCGCCTCGATGCACTTATCCCGGTCTCCCTTCATGGCTTTTGCCGTAAGGGCGATGATCGGGAGCGTCCTGAATTCCGCGTGCTCGCGGATCGTCCGCATCGTCTCGTAGCCGTCCATCTCGGGCATCATCACGTCCATCAGGACCACATCCACTCCGGGCGTTTTCTCCAGGAGCTCGATCCCGTCCTTGCCGTTCTCCGCGTAGAGCACCTGCATCTGGTGCCGCTCCAGCAAGCTGGTCAGCGCGAAGATGTTCCGGACATCGTCATCCACGATCACGACCTTCCGCCCGGCCAGGACCGGATCGGAGAGCCGGACCTGCTCCAGCATCTGCCGCTGCGGGGCCGGAAGATTGGCCTGCACGCGATGGAGGAAGAGCGTGGTCTCATCCAGCAGCCGCTCCGGCGACTGGACGTCCTTGATGATGATGGTGTCCGTGAGGCGGCGGAGCTCCGTCTCCTCTTTCTTCGTCAGCTCCCGCGCGGTGTAGACGATGATGGGCAGATTCGCCCCCACTTCCTTTCGGATCTTCTGGATGAGCTGTGCTCCCTTCATATCCGGCAGGCCCAGGTCCAGCACCATGCAGTCGTACGGCTCCGCCTTGAGCGCCGCCAGCGCCTCCGCCCCGCTGGCTACCGCGGTCGTCTTGACGTCTCCGTTGCCGATCAGCTCCACGATCGCATTGCGCTGAACGTCATCATCTTCCACCACCAGAAGCCGCTTCTGCTTGCGCGCCGCGAACTCCTGGATGTGGGCCAGGGCCTCGTCCAGACCTTCCTTCGTGGCCGGCTTCGTCAGGAACGCCATCGCGCCCTGCCGCAGACCGCGGTGCCGCTCTTCCGTCGCCGAGATGATGTGCACCGGGATGTGCCGCGTGTCCGGGTCGTGCTTCAGGCGGTCCAGCACGGTCCAGCCGTCCATATCCGGGAGCCGGATGTCCAGCGTGATGGCATCCGGCCGGAAGCGGCGCGCGAGCGCGGACACCTGCTCGCCGCGGGTGGCGATCACGGCCTTGAAGCCCTTTTCCCGTGCGCGGTCCAGCATGATCCGGGCGAACGTGGGATCATCTTCCACGATCAGGAGCACCTGGTCGCCGGACTTGATCTCGCTGCGATCATCCGCCATCTCACCGGGTGTCATCACAGCCGCTTCGTCGACCACCGCCACGCCGGCGCCCGCGGTGGCGGGAGCGGAGGAAGCCCCGGAAGCGAGAGCGGCGAAGGCGGGGCCGGAAGCGGCACCGGAAGCCGGGCCGTTGGAGCCCTGCGGCTCACCGCCCCAGCCGCCGCGCCAGCCGCCGTCGCCGGACGGTCCGCCTCCGCCGGCGCCGCCGTCCGCGTCGAAGCCGGCAAGGCTCTCGGGCGCGCCATTGCCGTTCTCGTATCCCTTCCTCAGCTGCGGGACATAGCGGACCGGCAGATAGAGGGTGAACACGCTTCCCGTTCCCACTTCGCTCTCCAGCCGGATCTCGCCGCCCAGCAAGGACGCGATCTCCCGGCTGATCGAGAGGCCGAGACCGGTGCCGCCGTATTTCCGGCTGGTGGTGCCGTCGCCCTGCTGGAACGCCTCGAACACCATCCGCTGGCGGTGCGCGGGGATCCCGATGCCGGTGTCCCTCACGGAGAAGGCAATCACCTGCTCCGCGCCGTTCAGCGTCAGATTATCCCGGCTCCAGCCGCCCTGCACCACGTCCATGCTCAGGACCACTTCGCCCTGCTCCGTGAACTTGAACGCGTTGGAGAGGAGGTTCCGGATCACCTGCTGGAGCCGCTGCGAGTCGGTGTAGACCGCCGGCGGCAGCTGCTCGCCGAGCTCCACGCCGAAGTCCAGCCCCTTGTCCTGCGCCAGCTCGCGGAAGTTCCGCTCCACGTAATCCCGCAGCGTGTCGAACGGCACGTCCGTCACATGGACTTCCATCGTGCCGGACTCGATCTTCGCCAGGTCCAGGATCTCGTTGATCAGGGCCAGGAGGTCATTTCCGGATTGGTGGACCGTGCTGGCGTACTCCACCTGCTTCTGGGTGAGGTTCCCATCCGCGTTGTCGGACAGCAGGCGAGAGAGGATCAGCATGCTGTTGAGCGGCGTCCGCAGCTCGTGGCTCATGTTGGCCAGGAACTCGCTCTTGTACTTGGAGGTGAGCGCCAGCTGCTCGGCCCGCTCCTGCACGGCCAGCTTGGCCAGCTCGATCTCCTGGTTCTTGCTCTCGACCTCGGCCTTCTGCCGGGCCAGCTGCTCGGCCTTCTTCTCCAGCTCGTCGTTGGCGCCCTTCAGGTCGTCCTGCTGCTTCTTGAGCAGCTCCTCGCTGGCCCGCAGGTCGGCGGCCTGCCGCTCCAGGCGGGTGTTGGTCTGGCGCAGCTCCTCCTGCTGGCTGGTCAGCTCCTCGGCCAGAGTCTGCGACTGCTTCAGCAGCGACTCCGTCCGCATGTTGGCCTCCAGCGTGTTGAGCACGATGGCGATGGTCTCGGTGAGCTGGTCGAGCAGGGTGATGTGGACTTCCTTGAACGGGTTGAAGGAGGCCAGCTCGATGACGGCCTTGACCTGGCCCTCGAA
>CAYQDT010000471.1:0-4216 GCA_964416225.1 uncultured bacterium | reverse complement strand
GCTTCGCCTTCGCCCAGGACGCCGGCCAAGCGATCTCCGATCCGGGCCGCGCCGGGGCGCCGTCCGTCCCTGCCTGATCCCACTGCGCCGGGGCCGAGGTCAGCTTTCTCGAGGGGGAAGGGAACACCTTCTGCCGTTAGTCGTCCAAAGGAGTGTCCCGGTTCCCGCCGGGCGGGAACGGCGCCGCGCGCGTATTGACACCCTCAGCCGGGCTTGCTATACTCCCCCTGCAAGCAACGCGGATGCGCCCGTAGCTCAGCGGATTAGAGCGACAGGTTGCGGACCTGTAGGCCGGGGGTTCGAGTCCCTCCGGGCGCGTTTCCTAAACGGCGGTGAACCGGCACGGATCACCGCCGTTTTTGTTTTGCCAGGCGCCAAAGGCGCCTCGAGCGGCACCCCCCCGAAACCCAACTTTTGGGTCCTTCAGCGGGTGCCAAAAAGTGCCAAATATCCGATTGCGCGCAAGTGCTGCTGTGACGAATGGACGAGGGATGCTCTGCCCCGCCGTCCGCCACCAGCCCCGCGAATGCCCCGGTCGGTTGGCAGGCAAGAGTAGCAAGCGAACTTGACACCCCCGCAAAAAAGTGCCAAAAAAGGGCAGGACTTATCCCCCGCCAGCGCGAAGAGAGTGGCATCCGGGCAGCCGGTTGCAGCCCAGGCCCGGAGACCCGAATGTAGGATTGCCGGCAGCGCCCTCCACTCTCCGTGCAGAGGGTGGCGCCGGCCGAATGGATCCTGGATTGCGGCTGTTATGCCGCCCCTTCCCGCCCTGACACCTCCTGTGCTGTTTCCGGGCGCGTTCGCTTGCTCGTACTGCAGGTAGCCCAGGGGTCGGTGCCTTGCGTCGAGGTCAGGGTTACAAATCCTTCTCATTAGTCCCGGTCCCCAAGTAGCTTTAATTGCAAACTACGCCGTAGTGTTGAGCGTTGGCGCTTCATTCTGGCTGCTCTCAAGAAGGAACGGTAGTCATGTCCAAACGAACCTCCGCCGAGCTTCTCGCGGCGATGGCCCATCTGTGGCGTGAATTCAAGGAAAAGGGCAACCTCCGTGCCCGGGACAGCATCATCGAGCACTATCGCTACCTCATCACCAAGACGCGGCAGCGAATCATCCCCACGGTGCCGGTGAAGATTGCCCCCGAAGATCTCGACCAGGAAGGGCAGATCGCGCTCGTGAAGGCGGTCGATCACTTCGATCCGCGGCGCAAGGTCAAGTTCGAGTCGTATGCCATCTCGATGATCCGGGGCGCGATGCTGGAGTACCTCCGCCGGGAGGACTGGGTGCCGCGCAGCGTGCGGAGCAAGCAGAAGACGATCCGCAGCGCCGAGGAGGAGCTGGCGCTGCGCAAGGGCGTGGAGAACGTGACGGATCAGGATATGGCGGAGCACCTCTCGCTGCCGATCGACGCCTTCTACCAGCTCTACTACGAAGCGAATGTGCTCCAGGTGGTCTCCCTGGAGGACATGGTGGGAGACTCCGAGCACGAGGACCTGGACCCGCTGGTGGTGCTGGAGTCCGTGAAGAGTAAGGAGCCGGACCCGCATACGCTGGCCATCGTGGACAGCCAGCGGCGGCTGATGGCCCAGTGCATCAGCTGGCTCCCGGCCCAGGAGCGCACCGTGGTGGTGAAGTATTACTACGACGGCATGACGCTGAAGCAGATCGCCAAGGAGATCGGCCGCAGCGAGAGCCGCGCGCACCAGCTTCACAGCCAGGCCGTGCAGCGACTCTCCGGCTTCATCGCGCGCCAGCAGGGCCTCTTCTTCCCGGAAGCGCTCCCGCAGCCGGACGAGGCGGAGGAGTCCGCCGGAGAGCTGGCCACGCGCTAGATCCAAGCCGCATTCCTACTAATTTCGAAGCCCCGGTCCCTTGGTGGACCGGGGCTTCGTCTTTACGGCTGCCGGAGGTAGAGTGGAGGCGCGGCTCGAGAGCGCGGCGCCGGCGATCGGCGGTCAGGAGTTGCCGTTCGGGTGCAGCTCCTGGTAGGGACCCAGCTTCCGGAACTTCTGGTAGCGCGCCTGCAATCGCTCCTCCTCCGTGAGGGCCTGCACCTCACGAAGGTGCCGGAGCAGCGCCTCGCGCAGCGCCTTTCCGGTGGCGTCAAAGTCCCGATGGGCGGCGCCCATGGGCTCCGGGACGATCTCGTCCACCACCCCGAACTCCTGCGCGTGGCGGGCCGTGAGCCGCAGCTCCTTGGCGGCGTCAGAGCCGCGGTCCTTGTCGCGCCACAGGATCGCGGCGCAGCCCTCCGGCGGAATGACGGAGTAGATCGCATGCTCCAGCATGAGGACCCGGTCGCCGATGGCGATGCCGAGCGCGCCGCCGCTGCCGCCCTCGCCGGTGATCACCACGATGATCGGCACGCGGATCAGGAACATGTCATGGATGTTCTGCGCGATGGCGGCGCTGATCCCGCGCTCCTCGCTGGGCACCGACGGGTCGGCCGCGGGGGTATCCACGATGCAGACGATGGGCCGCCCGAACTTCTCCGCGAGCTGCATCAGGCGGAGCGCCTTGCGGTAGCCTTCCGGCTTGCAGTAGCCGAAGTTCCGCTTGTGCCGCTCCGTGGCGTCCCGGCCCTTCTGCTGGCCGATCACGGTCACCCAGAGGTCGTCGTCCAGCCGCGCGATGCCGCCGATCATGGCCCCGTCGTCGCCGAAGCGCCGGTCGCCGTGCAGTTCCGTCCAATCGCTGAACATGAGGCGGACGAAATCCAGGGTGAAGGGACGCTTCTGGTTGCGGGCGAGCTGGACCGTGTCCCACGGGGTCAGATTGCCGTACCGCTCCTGGATCAGATGCGGTACCTCTGCCTTTAATTGTGCGATTTCCGCGCTCTTATCCACACCCTGCTCACGGGTGACACGCTCCAGCTTTTCGATCTGCGCTTCCAGCTCCGCGATGGTCTTGTCGAACTCTTCGATGCTTCCGGCCATTCGATCTCGCTCCGGTCGACGGGATGAGGCTCCGAGGCTCCGGCCCCGTGTGGGGCCGGGGAAGACGCGGCGGCTACTCGCCCGCGCCCTCGCTCGAAAGGGCGGGTGAGGCTTCACCCACGGGTATTCGCTCCGGCGCCGGCTCGCGCGGCACGCCCGCGAACTGAAAAAGCACCGAAAGGGTGTCGCGCAGCTCTTTCCGCGGGACCACGCGATCGATGTGGCCGTGAGCCTGCTGGAATTCCGCGGTCTGAAAGTCGGAGGGAACCTTCGCCACCTGGGCCTGCTGGGAGACCCGGAGCCCCGCGAAGCCGATCATCGCGCCCGGCTCCGCCAGGATGACGTCGCCGAGCATGCCCCAGCTTGCCGTCACGCCGCCCATGCTGGGGTCCGTGAGCAGGATGACGGTGAGCAGCCCCGCGCGGTGGTGGTGCGCAATGGCGGCGCCCGTCCGCGCCATCTGCATGAGCGAGAGGAGCCCCTCATGCATCCGGGCTCCGCCGCCGCTGCCGGAGATGAGCAGCACCGGCCAGCGGCGCTGCGTCGCCTCCTCCACGGCCCGGCAGATCCGCTCGCCGACCACGGAACCCATGCTCCCCATCATGAAGTGCGCGTCCGTGGCGGCCACCGCGAGCGGGCGGCCGTCCAGCGTTCCCGCCCCGCTGACGATCGCGTCCTGGAGGCCGGTCTGCTTCCGGTAACGCTCCAGTGAATCCCGGTATCCGGGGAACTGGAGGGGATCGACCGACGCGAGATGCGCGCCGCGCTCCGTGAAGGAGCCCTCGTCCAGCAACATCTCGATCCGCTCCCGGGCGGAAAGGCGGAAATGGTAGCCGCACTTGCGGCACACCTTCAGGTTGCGCTCCCACTCCCGATTGAACAGCAATTCCCGGCACTTGGGGCATTGGGTCCAGAGACCCTCGGGAAACTCGCTGCTCCGCTCTACTTTCCGCTTGCGGAACCAGCCATTGGCCATCGACCACACTCCTTCGTGGACGCCGCTCCGGGGTTGCCGCGCGCCCGGATCGTACCGCACGGGGGCGCGCCGGCGGGGCTCCGCGCCGTGGGGCCGTGCGCGACCGCCGCCGGGAAGAGGGCGCCCGCCCCCGGCGGGGAGTTCCGCCCCTCCGGTTCACCCGGCGTCCCGGGCGCGCCCGTTCGCGCCCCGGCCTTCGCGATAAAAAGAAGGCGTCCGCGTTCGCGGGGCCCCGTCCGGCACGGGCCCGGCGCATCGCACAGCTACTCTATCTTAGCGGCTGTGGGAAAGACTTCCTCCGGCGCTC